>CBDUOG010000001.1:0-115486 GCA_965368785.1 uncultured Gammaproteobacteria bacterium
AGCAAGAATTCTTCGCTCATGGCGATATCGCGATTGTGCCGATGACCTTAAAAGAGGTGGGCGCAATTATCGGGGTGCACGAATCTACGGTCTCGCGCATCACCCACGGAAAGTACATGCAGACCCCACGCGGTACGATCGAAATGAAACATTTCTTCGCAGTTCGCTTAGAAGGTGCTGCGGTTGCCGGGGTTGCGGTCAAGGCAATGGTAAAAAAGCTGATCGAAGCCGAATCCGATCGCAATCCGCTGGCGGACGAGACAATCGCAGGCCTATTGGCTCGACAGGGCGTCAATATTGCACGCAGAACAGTTGCAAAATACAGGGAACAGCTCAAGATACCATCAGCAAGATCACGTGGCCGGGCTCGGCGCTCGGGGTCTTTGAGAAACGCTGGCTGATAAAAGGGAGCACACCGTGAGCCGATTGAAAATTTTAATCGTTGATGACCATGAGGCATTTATCAATGCCGCCGCGCGCCATCTACGCAAAGTGGACTGGTTGGAGATTGTCGGGCGCGCAAGTAATGGCATGGACGGCGTAGCCGCGTCAGAGTCGCTCAGGCCCGACGTGGTGCTGATGGATCTGGCCATGCCGGAAATGGGCGGACTGCAGGCGACACGCCTGATCAAAGCCCAGGATGAGCCACCATTCGTGGTGATCGCCAGTCACTTTGACGATACCGAACATCGCGAACACGCCAAGCGTGCCGGCGCCGATGCGTTCGTAAGCAAACTTAATTATGTCCAAGAAGTATTACCGGTGCTGGAAGAACACTACAAAACCGGAGCGCCTCGTTGAGCGAGTCACGCATACTGGTAGTTGATGCAAATGCCGAGCGCGCAGAGCGCATGGCAACGTTGCTCGATTATCTGGATCTGACGCCACGCATGGTCGCCGATGTCGGTGACCTTGATCTGGCGCGCTACAAACAAAAGGACTGGCTGGCTATCGTGGTTGGCGAGATTGAAAATGCCAAGCAGTTCGACAAGTTCAGCCAATGGTTGTGTAAGACACCACTACATCCACCGTTGCTCGTTCTGCCAGAGCATCACGACCATATGTCGAAAATGGGCGTGCATGAAGCGCAAGTCTGGCCACTGGACTTTCCACTGCGCCAGGGACAGCTAGAAACCCTGCTGCGTAAAGCCAGTTTGCAAGCGATCAACTCAGAAGAGAATGTGAGTCCAAGCAATGGTCCGGAAGGACGCAGCGCGTCTGTTCGACAATTGCGCCAGATGATCGATCAAGTTGCGCAGTTCGATACAACCGTGCTGATTCTCGGCGAATCGGGTACCGGCAAAGAGGTCGCAGCGCACGCAATTCACGAACGATCACAACGTGCCAAAGGCCCGTTTGTTGCAATTAACTGTGGCGCAATTCCGCCCGACCTATTGGAGTCGGAGCTGTTCGGCCACGAGAAAGGTGCCTTTACCGGTGCGCTAAGCGCGCGCAAAGGGCGCTTTGAAATGGCCGAGGGCGGCTCTATTTTGCTTGATGAAATTGGCGACATGCCCATGCCAATGCAGGTCAAATTATTGCGCGTACTGCAGGAGCGAACCTTCGAAAGAGTCGGCGGAAATCAAACCATTAAATGCGACGTTCGCGTGATTGCAGCGACCCATCGCGATATTGAAGTTGAAATCGAAAAAGGTCATTTTCGTCAGGATCTTTACTATCGTTTGAATGTATTTCCGATCGACATGCCCAGTTTGATGGAGCGCATTGAAGACTTGCCGGAATTGGTCGTTTCAATTTCGTCGCAGCTGGCAAAAAGCGGTCGCGGTGAAGTGCGTATTTCTGAGGACGCGCTACTGGTGCTACGGTCCTATCATTGGCCGGGCAATGTGCGCGAGTTGACCAATCTGATCGAACGCATGGCGGTACTGCACCCGGGTGGTGTAGTGCGTGCTAAAGACCTGCCCGCACGCTATCGCGAATCAGCAAGTGTCATGGAGTCACTCAAAGGCGAGACTCAGAGTAATCCGGGGCTGGATGAACTGCCCGAGCAGGGTCTGGATCTGAAAGAGCATCTCGCGCACATTGAAGCCAACCTGGTTCGTGCGGCCTTGGAAAGGGCCAACGGAATTGTTGCGCATGCGGCGCAGCTGCTTAATTTACGGCGAACTACGCTGGTTGAAAAAATGCGCAAACTCGGCATCGAACGCGACGAAGCGACTGAGGCCTAAGTCCGGCTCGCGCTCGCGCATACCTATTTTCTGAGCCTGTTTTAACCCGAACCAACACGCCAGCGCGTTCCTATGCACAGGTCCCACGGAGAGTGCATATGATCGCTATAGCCAACAACCCGGAACAGAACATCAATGTGTCCCGGGTGATCGCAAAGGCCGGTGCTATTTCGCTGCACATCGTCATTTTTCTTCTGGTGCTGATACCGATTCAAACCGAGTTTGGTGATCGTCTGATCGAAGTGCCTGAACCCATGCGACAAGAAGCCGTCCTGGTTGAGTTAATCAAGGTACCGCCGCGTAAAAATCCCACACCGCCTGCCAGGCCAGCGCCCTTTGCCGCACCGGTTCAAGTCGACTCGCCCATGCCGATCCCCGCTCCCTCCATGGATGTAGCCCAGATAGATAGTGACATGCCGTTATTCGAGTCCATTGAAAGCCCGGTGTCAGGGTCATCGGGCGGAGCCAGCCACGGCTTGGGACTGCTGGACACTCCAGCTCCTCGCTACCCACGCGAGGCACTGAAAGCACGGCAACAGGGACTCGTCGAGCTACTGGTGCGTATCGACCGCAACGGCTCGCCGGTGGAGGTGCGAGTGACACGCAGCAGCGGATACTCAATCCTGGATCGAGCCGCGCGTACCCAGGTGCTTAATCACTGGCGCTTTGCTGCTCCCGTGCTCAACGGCCTGTCGCAGGAAACCTGGGTCGCAGTACCGGTGAGCTTCGAGATACGTTAATACGAGTTCGTCATGGGCCGGGCAGACCACCCGGCCCACGACATGCAATTATTCGGCGGTTGCCTCGGCCTTTTGCAAAACCGCCTCAACGCTTCCGCGAGTAATCGGGTGGTAACCCGCCTTCGCCAATGCATATACCTGTTTGGCAAAGGCCAGGCCGTCGGCGGTTTCGGCCAATGCCTGATAGCTCGGCATAATCAATTTGCGGCGGCCGATCTTGCGCAGAAACTGGCCCAATGCCGGACGCGCTTCGAAATATCCGGCGCGAATCGTAATCGGATACCAGCGCTGGGCAATTTCGCCATTAGCGCTGCCGGTAAATCGAAACGCCTGATCTAATTCGATCAATCGTTCGGTAGCGATATCCGCTGGCATGCCTTCCAGAAAGTAAACCCACTCTTGAGTGATCCACGCACCAGTGTCTAGTTCGCGCGCCGCCTTGGTTTTATTCAGCCAAAGCGCACGACTTGCGTCCACTGCCGCAAAGCGTTGAGTTTGCGAAGCCGGGGCCGTCGCCGGGACGCCCGGACCGCTGATCCATTGATTCAGTTCTGCTTCGGTGACCGCGCCGGGCTTGCGCGCAAACAGGTCGCTGCGCAAAAACTGCACAAAGTCTTCTGTAGTGACACTCTTGAACGCATTGCTGTCGAACCAGCGCTTCAAGAACGGGTCAAAAACTTCACGACCGAAACGTTTCTCCAGAAAAATCAAAAACCATTGACCCTTAATATATGCGACATCCGATAACGCATCTTCGGGGTCGCCGCCCGGAGTGGCTGCAAGCATCAGCAACTGGCGCTCAGGGCTTAATTCCGCCAGCTCAGCTTTCAGGCCGTTTTGCGAAATAACATTTTCCATGGCCGCTTGTTCAATGCCGTACAGGTCCTCAACGATCCGGTTCTCGACATAGCTGGTGAAGCCTTCATTGAGCCACATATCCTTCCAGCTGGCGTTGGTGACCAAATTTCCGGACCAGGAGTGCGCCAACTCGTGCGCGATCAGCGAGACCAGCGTTTTATCGCCGACGATCACGGTCGGTGTAATAAAACTTAGGCGCGGATTTTCCATGCCACCGAACGGAAAGCTGGGCGGCAGGATCAGCAGGTCATAACGGCCCCACCGGTACGGACCATAGAGCTTTTCCGTGGCTACGATCATTTTTTCGGTGTCTTCGAATTCCTTTACCGCACGATCCAGGACCGACGGTTCGGCCCACACACCGCTGCGCTCGGAAATGGCTTTGAACTGCAAATCTCCCGCGGCGATTGCCATCAAATAGGACGGGATGGGTTGCGGCATCGAAAACACATACTCGCCGTCGCGCGCTGCATTTGGGTCATTGTCCGCGCTCATCAGCGCCATCACGCTGGCCGGCGTATGAATCTTGGCGGTGTAGGTGAAGCGTACGCCCGGCGTATCCTGCAGCGGAACCCAACTGCGCGCATGGATTGCTTGAGATTGGCTGAACATAAACGGTAGCGCGCCACCGGCAGTCATCTGCGGCTCAAGCCATTGCAGACCGGACGCGCCAGGCGAAGTACTGTAACGGATGCGAATCTGCTCGTACTGACGCTTGCTATTGATCTGCAGCCGCGCTCCGTACTGTGGGTCGCTATCAGATACAGAGAACTTCAACTTGCGCCAGCGGCCGTCTGCATTACGCCCGGATACCCGGTTGATCTGCAGGTCACGCGTGTCTAAGTTCAAACTCAGATAACCCGGGTCGGACCATTTCAAGCTGTGGATAACTTCGCCACTTAAGGTCTTGGTCTCAAAGTCGATGGTCAAATCCAGCGCCATTGAGGTAATCGAAACCTTGGCCGGCTCCGCATAACTGTGCTCATCGTGGCGACGGTCGGAACTTGCGGAGGCTGCAACGGTCCAGAATAGGCTGATTGCGATCAGCCAGCGAAAAGTGGTCATAAGTGCTCGCACGGTGACGGGTATTCACGCAGTTTATCGCACCTGCCAGCTATAAAGGATCCTATTACCCGTGGCATACATGCTTGAGACCGACAAAGCGTTAGAATGCGTGCCCCTGTGCGCCGTGCGTCAACCGGATATTTGAATGAAATTTAGAGACTTTGTGGCGGCACTGCTGTTGTGCCCGGTCACACTAAGTGCAGCCCAAACCGAAATTCCCGAAGTCAGTGGCGACATGGCGGTCGACGGCGTTTTGGATGAGCCATTCTGGGCCCAGGCCGCCGTGATTGAACTCGACTTAGAAACCGATCCGGGCGAGAACATACCCGCGCGCGTTCGCACCCGTGCTTTGGTGGTGGATTCCGGAACCAGCCTGCGGATTGCTTTTGACGCGCAAGACCCGGAGCCGGACCAAATCCGCGCCGCCTATCGTGACCGCGATTCGGCATTTGATGACGATTTTGTAGGCATTAACGTGGATACGTTCAATGCGCAGCGCCGCGCCTATGAGTTCTACATTAATCCGCTGGGTGCGCAGATGGACCTCATTTACGATGAGAGCCGCCGCGGCAACGAGCGTGAGGATGCATCTTGGGATGCCAGCTGGACCTCGGCCGGGCAGATAACGGATACCGGCTATATCGTTGAATTCGAAATTCCCTATGACATTTTGCGCTTCGAAAAAGGCGATGGCGTTAAGAGCTGGGCGATTGATTTCGTACGGTTCCGGCCCCGCGATCAGCGCTATCGCTACTCAAATACACCCAAGGATCGCGGCAACAATTGCTATCTCTGCGGATTAGGCACGATCTCCGGTTTCGCCAATGCCGATCCTGGCCGCAATCTGTCGCTCACACCGACATTGACCTCCCTATCGAATAAACAACGCGATCAGGCCAGCGACCCGATAAGCGGTTCCGGTCTGCGACATGAGTTTGGATTAGACGCGCGCTGGAGTCCGACCCCGAACCTGACGCTCAACGCAACGCTCAATCCGGACTTCTCACAGGTTGAAACCGATACGGCCCAGCTTGATATCAATTCGACGTTTGCACTGTTCTTTCCCGAGAAGCGCCCATTCTTTCTCGAGGGCGCTGACTATTTCCAAACACCAACGCAATTGGTTTATACGCGAAACGTCGCTGACCCGGATATTGGCGCACGGGTGACCGGCCGCAGTGGTGCGAATACCTACGGTATGTTTATCGCACGCGATGCGGTGACCGGTTATCTGCAACCGGGCGCATTGCAGTCCGAATATGTTGAGCTGCCTGGCGCGTCGGATGTATTGGTTGGTCGAATTCGACATGACCTGAACAGCAGTAGCAGTATTGGCGGCATCGTGACCTCGCGAAGCGGCGAAAACTACAGCAATAATCTGGTGGGCGTCGATACACTGCTGCGCAGCGGAGCTAAAACTGTGACCGCGCAATTGGTGCTGAGCGAAACCGAGGACCCTTTGTTCAACAGTGGAGAGCGGTTTAGCGGATATTCGGCGTTGCTCGATCTGAATCACAGTGTTCGCGATTATTGGTGGGCGATCACCGGCGAACAGCACAATAGTGGCTTCCGCGCGGATTTGGGGTTTATCAATCAAGTGGACTTTCGCAAGTTCGAAGCCAAGGGTGGTCCGCGCTGGTATTTTGATGCGAACGAGAACTTCATACACACGATCCGCACACGGTTTTCCAGCGGTATCACCCACCGCGTCGAAGACTCGATCCTGCTAGAGCGTGAGAACGAGGGTTTTGTTACGTTCGAAGGTCGACAGCAGACCCGGGTTAATTTCGGCGCTGTGTTCCGTGATCGCTTTTGGGACGGAACGCTGTTTGAAGAAGAGTTTTTTATCGCCGACTATGACGTGCAGGCGTGGGCCGGAATCATCGTCGGTTTCAACTACCGCACCGGGCAGCAAGTTGACTTCGCCAATACTGATGTCGGCGATGTAGAGCGCTGGCAGCCTCGCATTCGCGGCAGCATCGGCCAATCATTCAGTGCAAGCATAAATCACCTCGACGAAACGATGAGCCGCGATGGTGACTTGATTTATCGGGCAAAAGTGACCGACCTGCGTGGTGCCTGGCAATTTGATTTGAAGCATCGGTTGCGCTTGTCGCTTCAGCGTCGCACCGTTCAGCGCAACCAGTTGCAGTACGTCGATAGCGTCGATCGCTACCGGCGCAGCATTGGCTCGCAGTTGGTGTATTCCTACAAGATTGATCCGCTGACCGCGTTGTATCTGGGCTACAGCGATGGATACTTCGGTGAAGATGATCAAAGCACCTACCAAAACACCCGCACATTTTTTATGAAGATCAGTTTTGGCTGGCAGCCCTAGTTACACCTTGTAACCGCTGTGGATCGCGACGATTCCGGCAGATAAATTGCGGAAACTGCAGCGCTCAAGGCCCGCCGTTTCCATCATGCCTAGCAGCTCTTTTTGCGGCGGATGCTTGCGGATCGACTCGGCCAGATACTGATAGCTTGCCGAGTCGTTGGCGAAGAGTTTGCCCAAAGCCGGCAATACTTTAAACGAGTGAAAGTCATAAATCGGGCGGAACCATTCCGGCTGCACCTGGGAGAACTCCAGAACCAATGCACGACCGCCCACCTTCAATACGCGGTTGATCTCATTTAGTGCGCTCTGCTTTTCGGTGACATTGCGAAGGCCGAATGCCATCGTCACCAAGTCGAAACTTTGATCGGCAAACGGCAAATGCTCGGCATTAACCTGCATAAACTCAACACCGCGAACAATCCCGCGGTCAGTCAGGCGGTCTTTGCCGACCTGTAGCATCTGCGCATTAATGTCGGCCACCACAATCCGGCCAGCATCGCCGACACGTTCATGCATGAGTGCGGCAATATCGCCCGTGCCGCCCGCCAAATCCAGGATGTGATCACCTTTAGCCACGCCTGCAGAAGCGACAAAATGCTGCTTCCATAAGCGATGAACACCCAGGCTCATCAGATCGTTCATCAAATCGTATTTTGACGCGACCGACGAAAAAACCTCACCCACAAGGCGCTGCTTGTCTTCGATGGCGACGTCGCGGAAGCCAAAATGAGTGGTTTTGCGTTGCTCGTTCATGACCTTATTATCGCACCATTCGCTTAGGATCGACTATTGTGAATTCAGTCAAAAAACCAGGAAAGCCGATGAAAGCAATCATTTATCACAATGCCCGGTGCAGCAAATCACGTAAAACGCTGGCCCTGCTGGAAGCCAACAGTGTCGCCTTTGAGACGGTTTACTATCTGGAGACACCGCCCAGTGCCAGTCAGCTTAAAAGCATACTGAAAAAGCTGGGAATGAAAGCCGTGGAAATCGTCCGCTTCAAAGACTCCGCTGCCACAGAGTTAGATTTAAGCGCAGAAGATCAGCGCAGCGAATCGCAGTGGTTGGAGCTGTTGGCTGCGAATCCGAAGCTGATCGAACGACCGATTGTCGTCGTTGGCGACCGCGCGGTGATCGGCCGGCCGCCACAGAATGTATTAAGCCTGATCACTTAGCGGCTAAGTCCGGCAGCCTGTAAGGCATTCAGATAGTTCGCCCAACGCTGCTCAAATTGAGTGCCCAGTTCATACAAGTAGGCCCAGGTAAATAATCCGCTGGCATGCCCATCGGAGAATCTCAGCAATACGGCGTAGTTACCGACCGGTTCAATCGCATCGATTTGCACATCGCGCTTGCCAGCGACCAGGACTTTCTGTCCCGGGCCGTGTCCCTGCACTTCAGCGCTTGGCGATTCAACCCGCAGATATTCGCAAGGCAGCTTGAACGTATTCGTGTCATCAAAGCTTACTTCGAGCAGATGCGATGCCCGGTGCAGGGTGATATTCGTCGCGCGCGGACTAGAGCTCATCGCTTACAGAATATACCGGCTCAGGTCTTGATCCTGTACGACCTCGCCGAGCTGGCTGTCGACAAAACTACGATCGACATCCAAGCGAAAGCCACTTTTATCCGGGGCTTCGTAACTGATCTGTTCGAGCAGTTTTTCCAGTACGGTGTGCAAGCGACGCGCCCCGATATTTTCCTGACGCTCGTTGATATCGAATGCAATCTCGGCCAGGCGTTCAATGCCTTCGCTGGAGAAGTTCACGTCAACGCCCTCGGTCATCATGAGTGCACTGTATTGCTTGGTAAGTGCATTTTTTGGTTCGCTAAGAATTCGCACAAAATCATTTTGCGACAGCGCGCCCAGCTCTACCCGGATCGGAAAGCGACCCTGCAATTCCGGGATCAGATCCGAAGGCTTGGCCAAATGAAAAGCGCCTGACGCGATGAACAAAATATGATCGGTCTTAATCGCGCCGTATTTCGTGCTGACCGTCGATCCTTCGACCATCGGCAGCAGGTCGCGCTGAACCCCCTCACGAGAAACGTCGGCGCCAATCGAATCACTGCGTTTGGTGACCTTGTCTATCTCATCAATAAATACGATGCCGTTTTGTTCGCAGGCCTCTAAGGCCTGCTGGCGAATTTCGTCCTCATTGACGAGTCGGCTTGCCTCTTCTTCGATCAGCGTAGGCAGAGCGGTCTTAACCTTCATTTTGCGGCTATGAGTTTTCTGACCGGCCATACCTTGAAACATTTTTTGTAGCTGTCCGGCCATTTCGTCCATGCCCGGCGGAGCCATTATGTCGACACCGATATTGACGCTCAAATCGACTTCGATCTCGCGCTCGTCCAACTGGCCCTCGCGCAGCTGCTTGCGCAATTTCTGCCGCGTTTCACTATCACTGCTGGTCTCGCGCGCCACGTCGGACTCGAATCCGTACTGTTTGGCGCGCTTGGGTAGTAGCGCGTCTAAAATACGCTCTTCCGCCGAATCTTCGGCAGCAGCGCGAACCCGGCTTTTTGCCTGTTCGCGGAACATTTTGACCGCTACATCGGCCAGGTCTCGAATTATCTGTTCGACGTCTTTACCGACATAGCCCACTTCGGTAAACCGGGTCGCCTCAACCTTCACAAAAGGCGCATTCGCCAGCGCGGCCAGGCGGCGGGCGATTTCGGTTTTACCCACGCCTGTCGGGCCGATCATCAAAATATTTTTCGGCATTACTTCGTTGCGCAGAGCCGGCTCAAGCTGCATGCGCCGCCAACGATTGCGCAGTGCAATTGCTACGGCTCGTTTGGCACCGGATTGACCAATGATGTATTTGTCCAGCTCCTGCACAATTTCGCGCGGAGTCATCGTCGACTGTTGCTCGCTCATAGTTGCTCAACCGTAATGTTCTGATTGGTATAGATACAAATGCTACCGGCGATTTTCAGGCTCTCTTCGGCAATTTCGCGCGCAGATAGCTGTGTGTGCGCCATCAGCGCTTTGGCCGCCGAAAGCGCGAACGGCCCACCCGAGCCGATCGCAATCAGACCATCTTCGGGTTCAATAACATCGCCATTACCGGAAATAATGAGTGAGTGGTCTTTGTCGGCAACAGCCAGCAAGGCTTCCAGTCGACCTAAACGGCGATCCGTGCGCCAGGACTTGGCCATTTCAACCGCGGCACGCTGCAATTGTTTGTTATGTTTTTCCAGCTGCGCTTCAAACAGTTCGAATAAGGTGAACGCATCGGCCGCGGCGCCGGCAAAACCGGCCAACACACTACCGCCGGCCAGTCGCCTGACTTTGCGCGCATTTGATTTCATTACGGTGTTGCCTAGGGTGACCTGACCATCGCCAGCCACAACCAATTGACCGTCGCGGCGGACGGACACCACCGTCGTGGCGTGATAAATATTGGGGTCCATAAAAATCCTTATGCCTGAACTACTAGGTTGGGGACGGTGTGCGGTCTTTACAAGGGTAAAGGGTCAAAGCAGCCTGTATCAGGACTTGCCGCTTTTTTTACGTTTTGCTCGCGGATGGGCCGCGTCGTACACCTTGGCCAGGTGCTGATAATCCAGATGCGTATAAATCTGGGTAGTGGCAATATCTGCATGCCCCAGAAGTTCTTGAACCCCGCGCAAGTCGCCGGAAGACTCAAGCACGTGGCTAGCGAAGCTATGCCGCAATAGATGCGGGTGCACACGTTTCCAAAGGCCCTGCTGCTGCGCCAGCTGGCGTAATCTCAACTGCACCGCGCGCGGTGTAATCGGCCCGTTACGTCCGGGGAATACCGGGCTTTGCGCCGTTCCACCACTATGATCGCGCCACTCACGCAACGCATTTATCGCGTGCGAGCCAATGGGCACAATGCGGGTTTTATTACCTTTGCCGGTAATTCGAACTAGCGCGTTCTCAAGCTCAATGCCCTGCCAACGCAATACACACAATTCAGATAAACGCAGACCCGAGGAATAAAACAGCTCAAGCATGGCCCGATCACGCAGACCCAGCTGCGAGTCAGTTGGGACCTCGACCAACTGTTTCATCTCGTCCGGATCAAGTACCTGAGGTAATTTCCGGGGCGCCTTGGGTGCGCGAATGCTTTGCGCAGGATTGTTCGGAATTTCTCCATGCTTAAGCGCATAGGCGAATAAGTTGCGGCAGGCAGATAATCGCCGTTGCAGGCTTTTGCCGGACAAGCCCCGACGATGCTCATGGGCGATAAAACTGCGCATCGCCTCTGCGTGGATTTGCGCCAAGGTGTTAAATGATTGAGTCTGCGCCCACTCATCAAGTGCCTGCAGGTCTCGCCCGTAGGCGTCTAAAGTATTGGCTGAAAGACGCCGCTCAACACGCAGATGATCTAAGTACCGATCAATCCACTCGCGTATCGCAGTGGCGTGGGCGGAACTCAGGGTGACCAGTCCCGCCCCAGCGCTACCGCTAGAGCTTCAGACATCATGCGCAAAAACAATGTTCCCATGCCCGGATAGAAACGGTTGGCATTGCGACTGGCAATGGCAATCATGCCAAAGCCTGCTACGGGCAGTAGCGCCACGGACGCAGCGTGACTGGCGTGCTTTTCAAACAGGAAATCCATCTTGTCATTATTTAGCCGGCCGCAAAGCGCTTCGTCGCTTTGGAAAAAATCTTTGAATGGCTTCAATGCGTGGCTGTCTTGCGCGCAATAGCGCAACCAGTCGTTTTCGGGCAGGCCATCGACTTCGGAAAACAAAACGACCCGCACCATATCGCCGGCAAAGTCTTCCCCCAGCGATGCAACCATCGCCCGCACGGTAGCAGCGGCCGAGTCTGCTTTCATTAAGGCCAGAGTAAGTTGATGCGTGCGAACTGCCAGACGTTCGTTGGTCTCTGCGTTGGCGAATAACTCATGCAGGCGTCGCGACAGTTCGCGATTTTTTTCGCGCAGTATTTCCAACTGATAACTAGCCAGTGAGGTTGCTTTGCCTTCTTCACGCGGCACCAGCAAACTCACAGCTAAGTCCGGATATTTCTCCAAGAATTGCGGATGGCGTCGCAACCATGCCGCGACCTCGTGCGAGTTCAGCTTTTCTCCAGGGACTTCGCTCATACCAACCACTCTCCTTCAAAAACAAAACTCGCCGGTCCGCTCATCGTAATACTAGAGTCGGCATCCGGCCAATGAATATGCAAAGTGCCGCCAGGCAGATGCACTGCGACATTGCGATTGACTAAATTTCGTCGAATCAATATTGCGGCAGCCGCACAGGCACCGCTGCCACAGGCCAGCGTTTCGCCGGCTCCGCGTTCAAACACTCTGAGGCGGACATTGTTCTTGTCGACAATCTGTGCAAAACCAACGTTGACGCTGTTCTTAAACCAACGGCCTTTCTGCAAGATCGTGCCCAGGCTCTGAACATCGGCCATTGCAACATCCGTCACGCTGATGAGCGCATGCGGGTTACCCATGGATACTGCGGCAAAATGGATCAATTTCCGTCGATACTCCACGCAGTATTGGGTGGCCTGCTGCAAGTTCAGTCCGATGCTGTTGACATGGAAATCAGGCACCCCCATGGCAATGGCGTACTCGCCTTTAACGAGGCGCACTGTGATGCTGCCGGCCGGACCGTCGAGCTTAAAACTGTTTTTATCTGCGCTGCCATCGCGCTGCAAATAGGCGGCGACGCAGCGCGCGCCGTTTCCGCACTGCAATGCTTTGCTGCCATCTGCATTATGGATGTCATAGCTGGCTATCGCGGTTGAGCTGTGAGCCGGGTGGATCGTCAGTAGCTGATCGAATCCTACGCCGAAATGGCGGTCCGCCATTGCCTGCACTTTCTCGCTTTCTGGCGCAGCTTGACCGCTGCGACAATCGATAATGACAAAATCATTGCCGATGCCGTGCATTTTGGTAAAGCGTAAAGCGTTGCTCATTGTTGGGCGGAAGCAGGCTTTTCCGGGCGGACTAAATCGCCTTTGTTACCGCAAGCGATCAACATGAACAAGCTCAAACTGATAAGCAGTAGTCGGATTATGGTCTTCATGGGGCGCAGTATACTCGGCTGAGGGATTCGGTTCTGCATAGGAGAGACTATGAACCCATTTTTGATCCTACTGTCTGTTGGCGGCGTCATCTTGCTCGTTGGCCTATTCGTCCTGCTGGGCAAAGGCCAGGCTGGGCGTGGGGCGCTGAGGCGACTAATCAGACGCCTGCTAGGCCTGAGCATCTGCCTGACTGCGCTGCTGCTGATATCTGCGGGCATCGCGGTTTATCAGTACATAAAACTGGACACGGACCTGCCGGTTGCCACGATCTCTACCCGCGCCATTGCAACCCAAAAATTCGAGCTGACCCTCAGCCGACCGGACGGCCGGGTGGAGACATTTCGGGTCTTAGGTGACGAATGGCAGCTGGACGCGCGAATCGTACGCTGGAAAACTGCGGCCTGGCTGGCAGGCGCGCCACCGATTTATCGCCTGGAACGACTGTCCGGCCGATACGGCGATACCAAGCAGGAGCTTAGTTCGCCGCGTAGTGTCTTCGCTTTGGATCGAACCAGCGTGTTTGACATTTCAACCCTGCAAAAAAGGTATCCACAGTACCTGCCTTTCGTTGACGCGCGATTTGGCAGTGCCGCCTATTTGCCCATGCTCGATGGGGCGACCTATGAGGTTTATTACAATCCGCGTGGTGGGCTTGTTGCCCGTCCGGCTGACCGGCTCACCGAGCGCCTATTGGATGCAGCCGGCTGGTAAAATATCCGGTCATTGTATTGGGGGAAATTCATGCGTATTACGGTTTGCTTGTTAGTCGCGATACTCAGTTTTAGTTTAGTAAGTGTCGCATCGGCAGATCTGGCCAGTGCGCAAAAAGCGCTTCAGGCGGGCAAGCATAAAAAAGCCATTGAGCTGTTTACATCCCTGGCTGAGGCCGGAGATGGACGCGCCGCGGTAACCATTGGATTGATTTATCAAACGGGCGGCAACAAAGTAAAACAAGATTACGCCAAAGCCTACGAGTGGTACCTCAAAGCACTTGATTTGAACAATGGTGATGCGCTGAATAATCTGGGCGTGATGCATCGTGATGGACAGGGCGTCCCACAAAATCGACGTGTGGCCTATCTGGCATTCTTGACGGTGCATATGCTCGGTCTGGGTGATGGCGGCACTCAGTCGCGCGCAAACGCGAATTTGCGCCGGGAAGTTGCCGAGCTGCCCAAATCAGAATTAGAAATCGCGGTCTGTTACAGCCGGGCCTACTTCTGGCAGCAAATCAAGGAAAAGGGCGCAGTCACCGAAATGACCGATGAGCTGCGGCCCGGCGACACCAATCCGCGCATCAAGGATATGAACTTCTGGACCCGTTCTGAGCGCGAAGCGATGAATTTTGATTGTGACGCGCTGAACCCCTCAAGCCCGGACTGATTCAAACAGTCGAGCATCTGCTTGAGTCATGTGAGGTTTCACTAAGAACCGCGTACTAAGGCATTAAGCGGTAAATCTGTGCACCCGCATCGGTCGATGATGTGACATCGGAGAATTGGTAGGCTCGGTAGATGCCATCGGCATTGATTTCCACCAGCAACGCACGCTGGGATTGTCGCCCTGCCTGCGACTGCTGTTTGCTGTCACCGGATAAGCTGAGCAGGCCAATATTTTTCATTTTAAAGTAGAGCTCAGACCAGTCGGGCTCCACCGGAAATGTCTGGCGACTACTCGTAACGCGCACTGCCTTGGACTCGCCGTCGATCTGGCTGAAGTAGCTCAACCACATCTCCCCGGAAACACGCCGGTCTGATTGAACCTTTAGGCGCAACAGCTTATGCGGTTGCTGCAAACCGAAGCCGGACCAAATTCGAATTTCGTATTCGCCGCTGTCGGGCAGGAACGTCCGCAGCGGTCTAAGGCCCGCACCGATTCCCAGTTCATCGGTATAGGGCAAGAGGCCGGGAAGATCCCCTTCAATGCGGGGTAGGCTAGAGGGAATGGGGCCGGACAGAAAGCTGGCGGCGGCCCAACCTGCGTGGCGCAATCCGGGGTTCTGGCAACCTACAAGAAGCCAACATAAGCCACAGCAGATCAAACCGATTCGGCGGATCATACTGATCCCGTCTTTGATTCAAGATTCTGTCGCATTATTTTTACCACTGCTTGATCATCCGGGCTCGGCGATGCGCTTAAGGCTCGAATGACCGACTGTTGATCTTCGGCGCTTAGGTTTTGATTGAACTTGAATGCGCACTCGATGCGTTCAATGTCAATTTCAAAGCCGACGACTCCCTTAATGTCTTGATCGAATACCGCATCCATCTGCCTTACATCCCAGGGATCGCCGATCCCGGCTTCGTGATAGGCAATCAATCGTCGAAGCTCGACCGCCAAACGATCACCATCAATGAATTTGAGCTGGCCATAAACATGCGCTGCAGCGTAATTCCAGGTCGGAACGGTTACCTGGTCTCTATACCAGGCCGGTGAGATGTAGCTATGCGGTCCCTGAAAGACGACCATCACAGAGGGGTTGGATTCGAAAGATCTCCACTGCGGATTCGCACGTGACATATGCGCGAAAAGCGCGCCCTTCGTGCCGCGCTCAGAATCCAGCAAAAACGGAAGGTGACTTGCGGACAGTTCCCGGTCTGCGCAATTGATCAGAAGTGCGAAGTTGTGTTGTCGGATCAAAGCATGCGCTATCGATGGATCGTCGATTTTAAAGTGGCGCGGAATGTACATGGTCTAAGCCTTCCTGACGAAACCGCAGCTTCGCTGATTTTCAGATCCCGGCGCAAGTAGCGATCGCGAAAGCACCGCACGGTTTTCGCGGATCAAATCTATCGACAATCTGCTTGAGAATGCCCGTTGGTTATCTGGGCTGGGCCGGGGTTGCACCGCGCATCACTCTTTGCAGTGGGTAATTTTTTCGAGATTATTATTGCTCTCATCGATCCAGTGCGAGTAGTTTCCGGCCGGGCGCAAATACGATGCGACTACGATGTAGTTTCGAAGTTTGCGTCCGCTCATATCCTCCGGACGAAACAACCAGGGTGTTTTCTGATTGCGTAGTTCCAACACGCGAAAGATTACCGGCCATTGCAGGGGACCGGAATATTTGTCACCACCTGTGGCTATACCCTCGCACTGGCGGACAAGTCGATAGCGATCCCCCTGCAATACCTTAATCGTGTCATAGCTCATGACATCGACCGCGTCATGCATTAGGCCATCGAGGCGATCAGGCCCGATGCCCCAACACAATGCCGGGTCGGCACCGGAACATTCGATCAAGTAGCGTCGACCATCCTTGGTGACACTTCGACTGGACTGAATTTGCTCGGCGCTTAAATTCGGCGCATCCGGTGGCGGCACAATTTTGCCCAGCGTGCCATTGCAGCCGCTGAGCAAAATCCCCAAAAGACCTAAACCAACGAACCGGATCGACTTGCGCATAAAACCCAATGCACCACCGAACTATTCGGTTGCAGCAGGCTCTTCACCGGTGTCCGGTTCCAGCAATTTTGCCGGCTGATCGGAATTCCAGATATCGCGGGTATACAGCCACCCGGAAGCAGTTCTTCGATGAATCGACATATAGCTTCCGCTATCGATCGTTGCGCCGGTCGGGTCGCTAACGCTGTAGTTACCGCTGATCCAGCCGGTATTGCCTTCAATACCGATGCCGTTTACCTCGCCTTTTACGAGCGTAATTCCCGCGGCCTTTGCTGCGGCCGAGTCGCTTCCCAAAAAATCTTTGATACCGGCCTTACCGCTTATCGCCAAAGTGCCCGGCGGCATGATGACCGCGTCTTCGGCGTACAAGTTGGCCAATGCGTCAGCGTCGGCGGCTTGGTAGTAGTCAAACCAAATTAAGGACTCTGCCTCAAGCTTAGCCAGCTCAGCGGCGTTATCGGCCGGCTTGCTGCAACCAACAAATAGCATTGCGATGCCGATAACCAAGACCGGCAACAATATTTTGCGCATCATACGGTTCTCCCCTTTAGTAACACCCAGTTTAAGCCATCTCTTTCGGCTCAGGCTTCGTTTGAATTTAACGCCGAATACAGTTTGAAACGGACGCATGGCCCCGGCACTAACTTTCAAAAATCCGTCCGGCGAATGCGCTTCCTTTGTTCGGTCAGCCAACGCTACGCTCTTTGCGGCGTCGGTGCCAACAAAAAAGCCACCCGAAGGTGGCTTTTTTTAATCGGTCGGTATCGACCACTGTAGATAACGCTGATTACTTTGAATTGTCCACTGGCGCGACCAAATCCTTAGCATTTAACTGATCCAACATAAATGCATAGTACTCAGCTGACTCTTTATAGCGGCGGAAACGCCCTGACTTGCCGCCATGACCGGCTTCCATATTGGTCCGGAATACCAGCGGGTTGTCATCGGTTTTCTTCGCACGCAGACGCGCTACGTACTTTTGCGGCTCCCAATACTGCACCTGCGAATCCCACAGTCCGGTGCCGACAAACATGGCCGGATAGTCCTTGGCTTCGATCTGATCGTAGGGCGAATATTGCAAAATGTAATCGTAATATTCTTTTTGTTCCGGATTGCCCCACTCATCGTATTCATTGGTCGTCAGCGGGATGCTTGGATCAAGCATCGTGGTCACGACATCGACAAACGGCACCTGCGAGACAATTACTTTGTAATCTTCCGGTGCCATATTGGACACCGCACCCATCAACAGGCCGCCCGCACTGCCACCCATGGCCGCGACGCGGTCTTTAGAGGCGTAACCGGCATCGACCAGGAATCGAGTGACGTCAATAAAGTCGGTAAAGGTGTTGATCTTGTTGAGTAGCTTGCCGTCGTCGTACCACTTGCGGCCCATTTCCTGACCGCCGCGGATATGCGCTATGGCATACACCGCGCCACGGTCTAACAGGCTGGGCAGGGTGACCGAGAACCGCGGATCCATCGAGCTGCCATAGCTGCCATAGGCGTACTGCAACATCGCTGCACTACCGTCCTTCTTAAAGCCTTTGCGATACACCAGTGACACCGGAATTTTAGTACCGTCGCGCGCCTGGGCCCAGACCCGTTCGGTAACGTAGTCTTCAGCGTTATAGCCCCCGAGCACTTCATCTTGCTTGAGCAGCTTGCGTTCACCGGTTTGTGCATTAATTTCAAAAATTGAATTTGGCGTGGTGAGCGAGGTATAGCTATAACGCAACCACTGCGTGTTCGGTTCCGGATTGTTATTTACCGCCATGGTGTAGGCCTGTTCGTCAGATGAGACAAACTCACTTTTACCGTCATTGGCGAGCATGCGGATTCGACGTAGTGCCTCTGATCGCTCACCAACGGCCATAAAGTCGTTGAACAGGGTAACGCCCTCAATAAACACCGTGTCGTTATGCGCGATCATCTCCTGCCATTGATCGCGTTGATCCCATTGACCTTCGTTGGCAGTCATTACGCGATAGTTAGGTGCATTCCAGTTGGTGGTGATGACCCAACGACCATTCAAATGATCTGCGTTGTATTCAAAATCACGTTCGCGTTTGGCGATCAGTTTTAAATCGCCCGGTGCAGCGGCTTCGGTGCAGCGTTGCTCGCTACTTACCGTGCTGCCTACACCGACACAGATGTACTTGTCAGATCGGGTGCGTGAAATGTCCATGTAGAAGCTGTTATCGGTTTCTTCATAGACCAGTTCGTCCTGTTCGTTAGCTGTGCCAAGTTCGTGAACCTTGACCTTGGTGGTCAGCAAAGTAACCGGGTCGTTTTCAACGTACCAGATCGAGCGGTTGTCATCGCCCCAGACAATGCTCGCCGATGCGCCGCTGATTTGATCAGTCAGGACTTCGCCGCTGGCGATGTTCTTAACCTTGATTGTGTACTGACGACGGCCATTGGTGTCCTCGGCCCAGGTCAACCATTGATTGTCCGGACTAACTTCCCAATTACCGATCTGAAAAAACCCGAGGCCTTCGGCCATTAAATTTTCGTCCAGCAGAATTTCTTCGGCTGCATCCATTGACCCTAACCGGCGTGCATGGATCGCATAGTCTTTGCCGGGCTCGTAGCGCGTGTAATACCAATAGCCACGAAGCATGGCCGGCACGCTGGAGTCGTCTTGCTTGATGCGCCCGACAATTTCCTCGTACACGCGATCACGCAAGTCGGACAAAGGTGCCATGACCTGATCGGCGTAGGCATTTTCTGCATTCAAATTCGCCAGCATCTCCGGATTTTCACGTTTGTCATCGCGCATCCAGTAATACTCATCGTTGCGTTCGGCGCCATGCGGCGCTTTTACCGTATACGGTTTCTTCGCTGCGACCGGCGGTTTTTCCTGAGTGAGTGATTCATAAGAACCGCTGCAGGCGGCAAGGCCCATAACCAGCGCGCCGCTAAACAACGACACAGTCAATTTACTCGCGTTCATGATCAGTTCTCCTTGAACAGTTTCTGACGCAGGAAGGTATAGGCCAGCGCATCCATATGGGCGCGTTGCTTATTGTTAGCCGCTCCACCGTGGCCGCCTTCAATGTTCTCAAAGTAGGTCACATCGTGACCCTGCTCAAGCATGCGCGCGTGCATTTTGCGGGCGTGACCCGGATGCACTCGATCATCACGAGTCGAGGTGGTGAACAGCACGGGTGGATACGTCGCGTCGGCGCGCACATTTTGGTACGGCGAATAGGTTTTGATGAACTCCCATTCTTCCGGTTTATCCGGATCCCCGTACTCGGCCATCCACGAAGCACCCGCCAACAACTTGTGATATCGCTTCATATCCAAAAGTGGCACCTGACACACGACAGCGCCAAATAATTCAGGATACAAAACGGTCATATTGCCTACGAGCAGTCCGCCATTAGATCCGCCGCGAATGCCTAAATGAGCCGGTGCGGTAATCTTACGCGCGATCAGATCCTCGGCGACTGCGGCGAAATCTTCATAGGCGCGCAGGCGATTTTCTTTCAGAGCGGCCTGGTGCCAGCGCGGGCCGTATTCGCCACCACCACGGATATTGGCGACCACGTAGACGCCGCCCTGGCTGAGCCATGAGCGCCCCACGGTCGCGGAATAACTCGGGGTCAGTGAAATTTCAAAGCCGCCATATCCATAAAGCAGGGTCGGGTTTGCACCGTTAAGCTCAATGCCCTTTTTAGCGACCATAAAATACGGCACCTTGGTGCCATCTTTGCTGGTGGCAAACTGCTGGCTAATTTCAAAACCACTGGCATCAAAGAATGCCGGCAGTTGTTTGAGTGCTTTGGGCTCTTTACTTACGCTGCCCATCATCAATGTGGTGGGCGTCAGATAATCGGTAACCGTTAGCCAGTAATCATCCGACTCTTCATCATCGACTGCGGACGCTGAAACCGTTCCGAATGCCGGCGCACCTTTAAGTGGTTCGCGCTGCCATTGCCCATCGCGCAGGCTGAGCACGTACAGACGGTTTTTGACGTCTTCAAGAACATTCAGAATCAGATGATTTTTAGTCGGGCTAAACCCGGCCAGCGAAGTATTTTCAGAGGGCTCAAACAACACGTCGAACTCGCGCTTACCGGCCATAAAATCGGCAAAATTAGCCGCGATAAGACTGCCGGCTGCATAATTTTGATCGTTCGCCTGATAGGCGTCGCGCAATTCGAGAATTAATAAATCGCGATACACCGACTTATTGGCCGAGTTCGGCGCATCAATCTTAGCCAGTGATCCGTCTTCATAGCGCATGTAGAGCTCATTGTTATAAAACGCCAGGGTGCGGCTGACAAAGTCGCGCTCAAATCCCGGCGTGTGGTCGTGATACGCGGCGATGTACATGTCCTTGTCCGTGCCCTCGTACACGACTGCCGCATCGGCAAGCGCCGTGCCACGCTGCCACTGTTTGGCAATCCGCGGGTAGCCTGAGCTAGTCATCGTACCGTCGCCAAAGTCGGTGAAGACGTAGATGGAGTCTGCATCTTTCCATGACGCGCCACCTTTGGATTCGGGTAGCGTGAAGCCGCCGGCGACAAAGCCCCGATCCGACATATCAAACTCGCGAATCACAATGGCATCGGCGCCGCCGCGCGACAGGCTGACCAGGCAGCGATCGTAACTGGGACGCAAACAGTCGGCTCCGCGCCAAACCCAGTTAGTGTCTTCGGCTTTGGACAGCGCATCCAGATCAATGATCACATCCCACTTGGGGTTCTTGCTGGCGAATGAGTTCAGTGTGGTACGACGCCAGAGTCCTTGCGGGTTGTTCTGGTCGCGCCAGAAGTTGTAGTAGAAATCGCCTTGCTTGCTGACATACGGGATATTCGCGTCAGAGTTGAGGATCTGCAGAAGGTCGGCCTGGAGCGTCGAAAATTCAGCATGGGTCTCGATACGCTGCGCCGAACCCTGATTCTGCTCGCGCACCCAATTCAATGCGGTTTCGCTTTCGACATCTTCAAGCCATTCATACTGGTCGGTTTCCACTGCCGTGCTCACGGTTTGCTCCGGTGACTCCTCTTGCGACTGGCTGCAGCCAATCAATCCGCCGGTGCCCAGCAGCGCAGCAACAGCTAAAGAAAGCGAAATACGCTTCATCTGCCTCTCCCCAAGGGTAAAACGCCCAAGCTAGCATGCCCAGCTGATGCGCTCCTAGGACGAAAGTAATGGTTGCGGCGCTTTACAGGTTAAAGCGATAGCGCCAAGCGGCGCAGCCATCCTCGTAGTAGGCCGGATAGGCCCCGGTACGCTGAAACCCAAGCGATTCATAAAGTTGAATGGCTGATGCGTTGTCCTGCCGCACCTCAAGACTGATCGCGCTGCGCGCCAACCGCCGGCAGTGCTCCATTGCATCGAGTAGCAACATGCGGCCAAAGCCCCGGCCGCGTGTTGCACTGGACACGGCGATTGAGTAAAGCCGCGCCTGGCGGCTGTCAGCGCGCATCAAGCTCAAACTGTAGCCCTGCAGAACGCCGTGATGGCGCAGCACGCGGAAAATCGCCCGCGGATTGCCTAGATGCCAGCGCATCTGCCGCGGGCTCAGCCGATCACCTTCGAACTCGTTCTCAAGACTCACCAGTTCAGACAGATCGGCCTCTGCCGCAAAGCAGACCGTTGTTGCGGATCCTGAATCTTCTGTGATTGACGTTGGCACGGCTACCTCGTTTCTCTAGGATGAAGCTGTCACACTGGCGCGCAAAGGAATATTGCCATGAGCCGACTCGTCATCGTAGTAGAAAAAAGATCGGATTGGGGATCGTTTTACCCGTCTGAGAATGTCGTCACCGCGCAAGAATATTTGCGTGAACCGATCGATACGGGCAGCAACCGCACCCAGGTCATCAATTTGTGCCGCAATTACAAATACCTGGGCATCGGCTATTACGTGTCGCTGTTAGCCGAAGCGCGCGGGCACAAGGTCATCCCGTCGGTGCGCACGCTTAATGATCTGCGCCGTAAATCACTCTACGGCATTCAGATCGAAGACCTCAACGCCAAGCTGAGTAAGTTTTTGCCGGATGCTTCTCGCGATGCGACTGACTTCGGGCTGTTGTTGTACTTCGGCAAAACCAATTATCTGCCGCTGGCAGATTTAGCCCAACAATTATTTGAATCGTTTCCGGCACCCATTTTGCGCATTGAGTTTGAGCGCACCCGGGTATGGCAGATCGCTTCGATAAAACCTGTCGGGATAAACGGGCTGACCGACGCGCAGGAGGATTCTTTTGCCGCGGCATTAGAAGGATTTAGCAAGAAGATCTGGCGCAAGCCACGCGCGCCCAAGAAATATCGCTATGACCTGGCGATGCTGCAAGACCCGAACGAGCAAATGCCGCCGAGTAATAAGAAAGCCCTGAAGCTGTTTATCAAAGCCGGCAAAGAACTGGGCGTTGAAGTAGACCCGATCACCCGTAATGACTTTGCCAACTTGGCTGAGTACGATGCACTGTTTATTCGTGAAACTACCGCGATCGATAATCATACGTATCGCTTTTCACGCCGTGCCGAACGTGAGGACATGGTTGTGATTGACGATCCACAGTCGATTCTGCTGTGTACCAATAAAATATATTTGAACGATTTGCTGCGTTCAAAAAAATTGCCGACGCCGAAAACCGAAGTGGTTTTTCGCGATGATGCGAAGCGATTAGCGGAGTTGCCGGACCTGCTCGGATTTCCGATCGTGCTGAAAATCCCGGATGGCAGTTTTTCCCGCGGCATCAGCAAGGTAACAACGGTAGACGAGCTAAAAACCGCGGCAGAGCAGCTCTTCCAGAACTCTGCACTGCTGCTGGCGCAGGAATTCGTTTACACCGAGTTCGATTGGCGCATCGGCGTGCTTAATGGTGAGCCGCTTTTCGCTTGTCAGTACTACATGTCGCGCGGGCATTGGCAAATTTATAATCATGGTGCCAAGGGCACCGCTAAATCCGGTGGTTTTAAAACGATGGCCGTGCGCGATGCGCCGGCGGAAATCGTGAAATTAGCGGTGAAGGCGAGCAACGCCATTGGCGATGGTTTGTACGGTGTGGATCTAAAGCTGGTGGGCGAGCGCCCGGTGGTTATTGAGGTCAACGACAACCCGAATATCGACGCCGGAATCGAAGATGATTATCTGGGTGACGATTTGTACCGGCGGGTCATTGCTGAATTTCTGGCACGCATGGAGCGCAAACGCATGGGCGTGCGCGACTAATCAGGCGACTTGACGCATCGCAGTGCGGCGCGACCGTCGAAACTTTATAGCGACTGCTTGACGGCTTATGCGTGACTGTCGACGACGCGGCGCGCGGACGAGGAGCGCGCGCCACGCCGCCGACAAATCAAGCCTGAAAATGACGGCTAAGGAGGCCAGCGGCATCGCCAGCAACCACAGCCAGCCCGAGCCGAAATAAGTACTGAGCATTTGCCCGGGCAGGCAAATCCAAATAATGGTCGCTAAGAACAGGGCATGCACGAGCAATAGCAAGCTCGTGGTACTTGCATTGCCAGTTGGTGAGTTGTGAATGTGATTCATCGCGATTGGCCTCTGTTCTTAGCGTGAAGCCATTGTTCGGGCAGCGCTTCTCAAATCCTGAGAATGGCTTTGACATGCCCTTCAAGTGTGATGCGGCATGATGCAGCTATGAAAATAATTATTCGAATCGTCGCGCTTGCCGCGGTGTCATTTGTGGCCGCATGTGCCAGCGTTGGAGGCTCTATGAACGCAGTACAAAATGTGGACGGGCAAGTCCATGATCCCATCAATATCCCTGAGTTCATGGGGACGTGGTATGTCATAGCGCATATCCCGTATTGGGCTGAGCGCAATAAACTGGCCGGGCGTGATGTGTACACCCTGCGCGCGGACGGTCGCATCGACAATGAATACCGATTCAAAAAGGCCTTTGATCAACCCGATAAGAGCTGGAGCGGCGTTTCTGAAATTGTTCCCGGTTCGGGCGGGCGGCGCTGGCGCGTGCAGTTTGTCTGGCCATTCAAAACCGAGATGCAGATCCTCTATGTCGACTCCAATTATCAGCATGCGGTTCTGGCCACGCCCGATCGCAAATTGGCGTGGGTCTTCTCACGTAAACCGCAGATTTCCCCGGCAATCAAACAGGCGCTGCAAGCCAAGCTTGAGGCTGCCGGTGTCGTGATTGAGGACATGCAAGATGTGCCGCAACTGCCCCCGTCGAGTGATTAGATAGATAGCCTGGCTATGACGCAGATCAAATAGATCCGCGTCGACATCATTAGGATGGTGCTTAGATCCTGACCGGTGTGCCTATGACCAGTGCCCAGACTCCGCGCTTTGCCTTGTTTAATCTCGGCTTTCGGCCACTCTATCTGCTCGCCGCCTTGTGGCTGGTAGTGGCAGTGCCGCTCTGGCTTTTAAGTTTGCGTGCGGGCTGGTCGGCCCAGGGACATCTGCAGGGTGCGGCCTGGCATGCGCACGAAATGATTTTTGGTTTTGCCTGCGCGGTCATTGTCGGTTTTCTGTTTACCGCGGTGCGTAATTGGACCGGTCGCGACACACCGCAAGGCCTCTTTCTGTTCATAATCGCAATGCTATGGGTACTGGCCCGGGTCAGCTTGATGACGCCCTGGAGTCAGTACGCGCCCATGTTCGAAGCAGGCTTCTTCAGTCTCGCCATCCTGGGCATTGCCCGCCCGCTTGTCGCCTCCGGCAATAAGCGCAACTTCGCGTTTATTGGATTACTTTCCATCCTGGGTGGACTGGCCTTTTTGCATCAAGCCGCCGCATTGGCCTGGGTTGAATTTTCTGCTTACCGGATCGCGCAACTGGCCCTGGTGGCGATTGCCATTATCATCACGATTATTGCCGGCCGTATAATTCCGATGTTTACCCGGAACGCAGTGCCTGATTCCAAGCCACGCAGTTTGCCGTGGCTCGACGCGGCGGCAGTTATTTCCTTGGTTCTGGCGGCTGCGGCTTATGCGCTCAGTGATGACCATTGGGCATTAGGCGTAATTGCCGCAGCGGCGCTAATTCATTTGTATCGCTGGTGGCTTTGGCACCCTTTATCAACGCTGGATCGTCCGATTCTGTGGATACTGCATTTGAGCTATCTGGGGTTGCCATCCGGCTTAGCGTTACTGGCGGTGCCCCGTCAATGGCTCGCCAGCGCCGATTCGCTGGGAATGCATGCCTTTACCGTTGGCGCCATCTGCGGGCTGTGTATGGCGATGATGAGTCGCACGGCGCGCGGCCATACTGGTCGGCCGCTGGAGGCCGGGGATTTGGAAGTCTGGGCGTATATGCTGGTGCTCGCCGCAGCGATGCTGCGCGTGTTGCTCACCCTGATCAATCCGGATCGGTACTTGCTGTGGCTGGAACTGTCCGGTGCGTTACTGAGCATAGCCTTTTTGCTGTACTTGATTCGATTTGTGCCGTGGCTGATCGCGCCGCGCGCTGACGGTAAGCCCGGCTAGCGTGGTGCTGCTACTAATCGCCGTAGGCTGACCGGGCCAAATTAAGCATCGAGCGCATCTGTTCGCGCAGCGCCATCGGTTCAATAATTTCCGCATCGGCGCCGTAACGAAGTACATCCATCAACAGCTCGCGGGAATTGCTGTAGGGAATTTTCAGTTCATAGCGACCATCCGACAAGGTTCGACCTTCCTGTTTGGAATGCCAGTGCTCATCAGCGACCCAGCGCGCTGCTTTGGCGCTGAACATAATCGTTGCCCAGGCCCGCGGCGGGCCGGAAAAGATGCCGTAGCTGGAGGCCAGATGCTCATTCAGGCTGTTGTCGTCCAGATCACGCGCGCCGGAATCGCTCAAACGCACATGGCTGATCCGATCCACTGAAAAACTCCGCAGGCCTTCGCGCTCATGATCGTAGGCATCCAGATACCAGTTGTCTTTGTAGTGGGTTAATCGCTGCGGTGAAACGGTGCGCTTGGTTCGTGAGTTGGTCGAGCGTGCGTAATACTCGAAGACCATTTGTTTTCGCTCCAAAACGGCACTGGCGACCAGCCGAAATGAAATCTCATCGATTTTTCGATTACCACTACCGATCACCCGAACGCGCTCAACCGGCCACTTCTGACCGCCGGCCTGCTGAGCCAGTAACGCTTCTATACGCCCCTTGAGCGGTGCCAGGGCGCTGTTCAGTACGCCTGAGCCCGTGCGATCGAGTAATTGCTGGGCTGCGGTAAGTGCATGCAGTTCATCGGAGTTGAGCCATAAACCGGGCAATTCAAAACGATCCGCTTCACTGGGCTCGTACTTAAATCCGGCATCAGGCTGGGTTTCGATCGGCGCGCCCAGACCGTCACGCAAGAAGGCCACGTCACGGTAAAGCGTTGCGCGTGAACACTGCAGGTCATCCATCAGCTTTTGCAGCGAAACCGGATAACGGGCCGATTTAAGAATACGGTGTAAGGACAAAATGCGTTCGTAGCGATCCATCGTCTCTCTCGCGGGCGTTTGCCGATCAGCAAACTCTAACCCCCATAGCATGGCACCGCAGCGCCTCGGCTGTAAAATCGGCCTGTACTCGCTGGATTTGTCTTAAAAAGGCACAATGCGGGCATGACCGATCCTCAAATTGATCTGCAAAAGCCTATTGGCGATCGCGTGGAGCAAAGCACTTGCTACATGTGCGCATGCCGCTGCGGCATCAATGTGCACATCAAAGACGGCAAGATTCGCTATATCGAAGGCAACCCGGATCACCCGGTCAATAAAGGCGTGCTTTGCGCTAAGGGCTCGGCCGGCATCATGCAGCATTATTCACCGGCGCGCTTACGCAAGCCGCTCAAGCGCGTGGGCGAGCGTGGTGAAAATCGCTTCGAAGAGATTGAATGGGATGAGGCGCTGACGCTGGCAAGCCAATGGTTGGCTGAGGCGCGCGCGAAAGATCCGAATCGCTTGGCATTTTTTACCGGCCGTGATCAGAGCCAAAGCCTGACCGGTTGGTGGGCGCAGCAATACGGTACAGTTAACTACGCCGCACATGGCGGATTTTGCTCGGTCAATATGGCTGCGGCCGGCTTGTATACGATTGGCGGCAGTTTTTGGGAATTTGGTGAGCCCGACTGGGAGCACAGCCGTTATCTGATGATGTGGGGTGTGGCTGAAGACCACGATTCGAACCCGATTAAATTGGGTCTGAGCCAAATGAAGGCTAATGGCGCCAAGATTGTTGTGGTTAATCCAGTGCGCTCCGGCTACGGTGCGATCGCCGATGAGTGGATCGGTATTCGACCGGGCAGCGATGGACTGTTCGCGTTTGCCTTAATCCACGAACTACTGCGCACACAGCAAATCGATCTGGACTATTTGGTGCGATATGCCAACGCGCACTGGTTGGTGATTGATGCGCCGGGCAGCGCTAATGATGGTTTATTTGCGCGAGATGAAGCCGGTGAGCCGCTGTGTTTTGATCAGGCCGCACAGTCATTTGAACGGGCCAACGCAACCGGAATTTCGCCGGCCATCGTCGGCAAATACCGCACGCCCAATGACGAGTCGGTCCGGCCCGTATTTGAGTTGTTGCTCAACCGGTACAGTGCGGCTGAGTATTCGCCCGAAGCGGTGAGTGAGCGTTGTGGCATAGCGCCCGGGACCATTCGCCGGATCGCCCGGGAGTTAGCGGACGCCGCCTTTAAAGACCCGATTTCGCTGCCGATCGCCTGGACCGATGTGCATGGGCAGGAACATTCGAGTATGCCCGGTCGCGCGGTATCTTTTCATGCGATGCGCGGGATCAGCGCGCACAGCAATGGGTTTCATACCTGTCGCGCGCTGCACGTACTACAATTATTACTGGGGGCGGTCGATACCCCCGGCAGCTTTCGTTACCAGCCGCCGTTTCCGAAAACCACACCGCCAGCACCCCGGCCGGGTAAGCAGCGCACAGACAACGGCAGCTTGAATGCCGCGCCATTAGGATTTATCCACGGGCCTGAAGATCTGCTGGTTGATGCGCGAGGCAAACCGCAGCGTATCGATCATGCATTTTCCTGGTCGTATCCCTTGGCAGTACACGGAATGATGCATACGGTGATTCGCAATGCGGCCGAAGCGAATCCCTATCCGATTGATGTGTTGTTTATGTTTATGGCGAATATGAGTTGGAATTCGTCGATGAACACGCGTCAGACCATGCAGTGGTTGAGCAAAAAAGACGCGGACGGCAATTACGTCATTCCAAAAATAATTTATAGCGACGCCTATGCCAGCGAGATGGTGGCTTACGCCGACCTGGTGTTACCGGACACCACCTACTTAGAGCGCTGGGATTGTATTTCCCTGTTAGATCGGCCAATTTCCGACGCCGATGGTGCCGCTGATGGGATTCGCCATCCAGTGATGGCGCCCGATCGTGACGTTCGTGGTTTTCAAAGCGTCTTACTTGATCTGGGTGCGCGACTGGGCTTGCCCGGCATGCTCAATGCGGACGGCTCAGCTAAGTACAGCGATTATGCCGACTACATCGTCAATCACGAGCGCTCACCCGGTGTCGGCCCGTTGATGGGCTGGCGCGGTGAGGCAGGTCAGGCGCAGGGCCGTGGCGCCGTTAATCCGAATCAGCTCGAACAATACAAAGCCAATGGCAGTTTCTGGCGCACAGAAATTCCAGAGTCGGCGCGTTATTACAAAATGGCTAATCGCGACTATTTGCGCTGGGCTAAAGAACTCGGTTTCGTCGGCGATGAAAAGCCGGTTGTGTTGCAGATGTATTCGGAAACCTTGCAAAAGTTCCGTCTCGCTGCGCGCGGTCATGGACCGCACCAGCCACCCGAGTCCGAACGTACGCGCGTTGAAACCTATTTTGATCCGCTGCCGATCTGGTATGAGCCATTTGAGTCAGCCAGTGCTGCCAGCGCAGAATTTCCATTATCGGCCATCACCCAGCGCCCGATGTTTATGTACCACGCATGGGGATCACAAAATGCCTGGTTGCGACAGATCGCCAGCGAAAACGCTTTGTATGTGCATCCGAAAACTGCGGCGCTCTATGGAATTCAGGACGGGCAGTGGATTGAGCTAGCCTCCCAGCACGCAGTGATGCGCGCGCCGTGTCGCCTGGTCAGCAACGTACAGCCGGACACGGTGTGGACTTGGAACGCGATTGGCAAACGCAAAAAGGCATGGGGTTTGGGTGCTGATGCTGAGGAAGCCAGTCGCGGGTTCTTGTTGAATCATGTGATTTCGGATTTGCTTCCGGACCAACGCTACGCCAATGCTGACCCGGTTACCGGGCAAGGCGCCTGGTTCGATTTGCGCGTGCGGATTCGTGGCGTTGATGGCCCGGAAGAAATGGCGCCGGCATTGCACGATTTGCCGCACAGCGCAGCACCGCCAGTACAAATATTGCGTTTCGGTGCCGAGTTCAGGGAGCCTCAGAAATGACAACGGACATTCTGCTGACCCTGTTTATTTTGCTTGGCGCGCTGTACTTATTTGTCAGCGATAAGGTGCCGATTGACGTTGTCGCAATGATTGTTCTTGCCGCGCTGTTGGTGCCCGGTCTAGTCACGCCGGCACAAGCGCTGTCCGGCTTCAGTAATGAAGCAACGATTACGGTCGCGGCGATGTTTGTGCTCAGCGCCGGATTGCAACGCAGTGGTGCAGTGCGTGCGCTCGGTAACTTATTGGCCCGGGTGCGTTGGCATTGGGTTTTGGTGTTTTTGGTGATGGTGTTAATCGGGCTCACCTCGGCCTTCGTCAACAATACGGCCACGGTCGCAGTGTTTTTGCCATTGGTCATTGCTGCGAGCATTGAACAAAAACGTGCACCCTCCCGAGCGCTCATCCCGATGTCGTTTGCTGCGCAAATGGGCGGTGTATGTACGCTGATTGGTACGTCAACCAACCTGCTGGTTAACTCACTTGCGGTAGAAACCGGACATCAGGGCTTTACCATGTTCGAATTCACCGAGCTGGGTTTGATCATGCTTACCGCCGGGATTGTTTATCTGCTGATTGCCGGCCCATTTTTACTGCCGGATCGTCACGCGGAAATTTCTGTCACTAATGCCGAGTTAGGCAAGTACGTTACCGAGTTTCGGGTCGTGGAAGGCTCGGGACTGATCGGTCGTTCGGTGGCGGACATTGGTGCGATTCGAAATTTCAGTGTGTATGTCATTGAGTTGATCCGCGACACTGAAAAAGTATGGGGTCCGCGCGCCACCGAGCTACAGGAAGGCGATGTGCTGTTGGTGCAGGGCGAATGGCCGAAGCTAATCGAGTTCCGCCGGCGTTTTAACCTGGCGGTCGAAAATGAATTTCCCGATGTGGCAGCAGCTAACGCGGCCAATAAAGAAGATGAATCGAAAAAGCAGGTGATCGTCGAAGCGATGGTTGCGCCCAACAGTAACCTCGTCGGCAAAACCTTGGCCGAGTTGGAGTTTGCCCGATTTTATAAGGCGACCGTATTGGCAATTCATCGCCGCGGCGAAGTGCTGCGCGAAAAACTGAAAAATACACGTCTGGCGATTGGCGATGTTCTGCTGTTGACCTTGTCGCAGTCCGACATTGAGCTACTGCGTCGTCAACCCAGCTTGCTGGTCATCAGTGAGAAAGAGTCGCTGCAGATTTCCCTGCGTCGGGCCTTAACATCAATCGCGGTGATGGGCGCGGTGGTCGCTGCCGCGGCTCTAGGCTGGCTGCCGATTGTGGCGAGCGCTATTTTGGGCTGCATCGCTTTGGTCGTACTGCGCTGTCTGACTCCGGACGAAGCCTATCGTTCGGTAGACTGGCGCGTCATTATTTTGCTCGCCGGTGTGTTCCCTTTGGGTATCGCAATGCAGAACACCGGACTGGCCGACATGGTCGTCGAACTTACCCTGACCCCGCTGGGGGGCAATGAGCCAATCATCGCTTTGTCGGTGTTGTACTTGGTGACAATGATTCTCACCGCGATGATGAGTAATAATGCGGCTGCCGTATTGCTGACGCCGATTGCAATTGGCACTGCGCATTCGATGGGCGTAGATGCTAAGCCGTTCCTAGTGGCGGTGATGTTCGCTGCCTCGACCAGTTTTGCTACGCCGGTTGGCTATCAAACCAATACGATGGTGTATAACGCGGGCGGTTATAAGTTCAGCGACTTTATGAAAATAGGTATTCCTCTCAATTTACTGTTTTGGGCCTTATCGGTGTATTTCATTCCCATGTATTTCCCGTTCTGATGACCAGTCTGCCGCGAAAAACTGAAAAGAAGCTCGGTCTGGCGATCGACTTGGATACCTGCGTGGGTTGTCATGCTTGCGCGGTGGCGTGTAAGGAATGGAACGCCGGTGGCATGTCCGCGCCGTTGACCGACGAGTCACCATACGCGAGTAATCCTCAGGGCGTATGGTTTAATCGTGTGCATAGCTACGTATTGGCAGAGACCGAATCGGAGCCTGAAGCGACGCTGCATTTTCCGCGTTCATGCTTGCATTGCGATGAGCCGGCCTGCGTCACCGTATGTCCCACCGGGGCCAGCTATAAACGTGCTGAAGATGGCATTGTTCTGGTCGATGAGGATAAGTGCATTGGTTGCCAGTTATGCGCGTGGGCATGCCCGTACGGCGCCCGAGAGTACTCCGCGGTGGAAGGGGTGATGAAGAAGTGCACTTTGTGCGTGGATCGAATTTATAACGAAACCATGCCTGAGGCGCAGCGTCAGCCCGCTTGTGTGTTGGCGTGTCCGACTAAAGCGCGGCATTTTGGTGATTTTGCTGACCCCGAGTCACCGATTTCATTACTCAGCGCCGCGCGCGACGGTCAGGCTTTAATGCCTGATTTAGCTTATGCACCGGTTAATCGTTATTTGCCACCGCGCCCGAAAACAAAGACTCAGGCAGCGGATCAGGCCGCAGAGCAGCCGCCGGATATTGATGCATTACCAGCACCGCTGCGCTGGCTCGATAAAATGTTGAGTCGCTAAGATGCGCCCGGCCTTTTCAGTCATATTCTTCACCAGTTTGTCCGGAGCCGGTTACGGTTTATGGATATGGTCGGCGCTTTTGTTTTTGACTCAGCGGCAAGGCATCCCCGGATTCACCTCTTATTGCCTGATACTCGGGTTCGTTTTAGTCAGCGCAGGCTTACTCAGCTCATTGGGGCACCTGGGTCAGCCCCAAAGAGCGTGGCGCGCACTGAGCCAATGGCGCAGCTCGTGGCTGTCGCGTGAAGGCGTGGCGGCCCTTGCCAGCTTTGTTCCGGCAATCGTATTGATATTCGGTCGCTATGAGGCGATCGATCCCGTGGTGCAATGGTTGGCTGCCTTGATGTTGTTATTGCTCTCGTTGAGTACGCTCGTTTGCACAGCGATGATCTATGCCTCTTTGCGCACAATTGTCTTGTGGCATAACTGGCGTGTTGTTCCGGTCTATCTTTTGCTGGGTTTGTATTCAGGCGCCTGGATCGCATTGAGCCTGGCGGGCGATGAGCGTGAACTGATGCCGATCTCTTTGCGCGGCATGATCTGGTTGGGTCTGGCCGTAGCTCTGCTCAAAATCGGCTATTGGGCCCAGTCCGACAACGCGCGATTGCCCGCAACGAGAAAATTTTTGGGGCTAAAGACCGATCGTCATGTCAGCAATTTCGAGCAGCCGCATACGGCACAAAATTATCTGAGCCGTGAGCTGATGTTTGTTCTGGCCCGCCGCTGGTCGCGATCCCTAAGGTTTCTCGTACAGCTTTTGCTTTTGCTCGGACCGCTAACCATTTACGCATGTGAGCGTTGGCTTGGATGGTCTGTGCCGGGCGCGTTCCCGATTGCTGCGATAGGGGTCTTGCTGGGTATTCTGATAGAACGCTGGTTATTTTTTGCTGAAGCGCGGCACGTGATCAGCGCCTATTATCAAGTCGATGGCCCGGTTAAATCCTAGGCCATTAAAGAGACAGTAGTCGGGCTGCGCCGGCATCAAGAAGTTTTTGCGCGACGCGCAGGCCAATGTCTTTGGCTTGCTCGGACGGTCCGCTGGCCTCGGCGCGTAAAATTTCATCAGAATCCACCGCCGCAACCATCGCTTTAAGATGCAGGCGATTATTTTCGATTTGCGCGTAGCCGGCAATCGGAACCTGACAGTTGCCTTCTAGGCGGCGATTCATTGCGCGTTCGGCCGACACACACAGGCGTGTCTCCTGATGATTGAGGCCAGCGAATAGTTCTTGCGTCTGGGTATCGTCAATACGGCATTCCACAGCAATGGCGCCTTGCGCTACCGCCGGTAAAAACAAAGGCGGTAGCAGTCGCTCGCGGATCCGATCGCCAAGGCCAAGGCGCAGCAAACCGGCACTGGCAAGTATGATCGCGTCATATTCGCCTTTATCCAGCTTGGCCAGACGCGTGTTGACGTTGCCGCGAAGATCCTCAATCAGTAAATCCTTGCGAATGGCTTTGAGTAAAGCGCGCCGGCGCAGCGACGACGTGCCCACCCGCGCACCGGTGGGTAGCTGGTCGAGAGAGCGGAAACGTGTGGAAACAAACGCATCGGTCGGGTCAGCGCGTTCGAGCACGGCACCCAAACAAAACGGCGGATCTAGATTCATCGGCACGTCTTTGAGCGAATGCACCGCCGCGTCGGCCTCGCCATCTAGCATCGCCAACTCGAGCTCTTTCAGGAAAAGTCCTTTACCGCCGATTGCTGCCAGTGACCGGTCGAGTATTTCATCGCCGCGAGTGGACAGCGGCAGCATCTCAATTTGCAGGTCGGGATGCATGCGACGCAGTTGCGAAATGACAAATTCGGTTTGCCACAATGCCAAAGCACTTTTGCGGGTCGCGATTCGGAAGATTTTGCTCATGGGTCTATTCTAAAGATTCTTAAGCAATGCGCGCACGCTGGAGAGTAATCGGCGGCTTATTTCCAGCTCAGCCCCGGTTTTGAGCACCACGCAATGGCTACCATCGGTGTGCCGACGCATCTGAGAAATCTGATCGGGTGCGACCAAACAGTTGCGGTGGATTCGCACAAACAGTTCTGAAAATTCCTGTTCCAGCGACTTTAAGGACTCTTCAATCAGGTGTTCGCCATGCTCATGGTGCACAACAACGTACTTTTCCTCGGCATTCAGATAATAAACCTCATCAAGTGGTATCAGATGCACATTTCCGCGCAGTCGCGCGCTCAGATGGGTGCGCCGACGTTCACCCATTAACTGGCCGGCACTATCCTGGCCCGCGCGCTGTGCGCAGGCACGTTCGAGTGCTTGAATCAGACGGTCCTTGCGCACCGGCTTGAGTAGATAATCGACCGCTGATGCATCAAATGCGGCCAGCGCGTGCTCGTCGTAGGCGGTGCAAAAAATGACTGCGGGCTGCTTGTCTTGTTGCGCCAAATGGTGTGCAGCCTCTAGACCATCCATTACCGGCATTTCGATATCTAGAAAGACGATATCTGCGTTTTCACTAATCGCTTCCTCTACGGCGCGTCGGCCATTCACCGCTTCGCCAACAACGGTGTACCCACCTATGTCATCTAGAAGCGCACGCAGGCGTTCACGGGCGAGCGGCTCATCATCGACAATCAATACATTCATGGCAGTGGTAGCTCCAACTCACAGGTGTAGATGCCTTCGGTCTGGTGTTTTTTGAGCGTGGCGCGTTCACCGAAATGAAAACGCAGTCGCTGCAAAATAGAGTCTTGTGCATGACCGTTGTGACGCGAGGGCTGGCGTTGTTTAGGCGCGGGATTGCGCACCAGCACCTTGAGGGTTTTTGCCATCGGATAAATTTGAATTTCGATAGTGCCACCCTCATCAATCTGTGAGACACCATGTAGCACCGCATTCTCGACCATGGGTTGCAGGATTAATCGCGGTAATTTCAGTTGCCGCGGTAAATCATCGTGCAATTTCCAATCAACTACGAGTCGCTCTCCCAGCCGTAACTGTTCGATTGCCAGGTAGCGCTCGGCCAGATGGATCTCTTCGTCCAAATTGGCCTCCGATTGACCCGCGCCCAGGGCTGCGCGAAATAGCTCAGCTAAATCCTCGACGGCTTGCTCAGCGGTTTGCGGGTCGCGCCGGACCAGGGCGGCAATTGAATTCATTGAGTTGAATAGAAAATGCGGGCGGATGCGCGCCTGCAGGGCATCCATCTGCGCCTTGGCGACCGCATTAACTTGTTGCTGCCAGCGATCACTGACAAAGAAATAGCGCAAGGTCAGCGCACCGATAACCGTAGTTAAAGCGGTAATGCTCCAGATGAATTGCGTGTAGTTGTTTGAGCTCAAAATAAAATCGTCGCCCAGAGTCTGATCAATCTGGCTTAAAGCCCATGCAACAAGTGCCGCGCTGATGCCGGGAATGCTCAGTGCCAGCGGCCAACCCAGCCACTGCGGCAAGCGGCCAATTGCCGGGCCGGCTTTACATAAAACACTTGCTGAGGCCAGTGCGATCCAGAGCGAAAGCGCTCCGGCCGATGAGAATTCCGAGAAACTCCACTCGGCAGCGCGAACCGGCGCAATGCCGATAATCAGGACCACCATTTGCGAAATAACAATCACTGCCAGCAGTCTTGGCAGGCTGCAAAAGTCCGGCATCCAGGTCGGCGGCGATTTCACCATGCTCTTAGTATGCCGCGTACTTGAAGATCTGTCCCATCCACTGCGCCAAGTCGTTAACCTCTTCGCCGCAGACGCTGTGTTGCATGGGGTAATCGCGCCAGCTTACATCCATACCCCAGCTCTGCAATCGGTTTCTGCTACTAACCCCCGCGTCTATAGGTACGATCGGATCGACCCGGCCATGCGCCATAAAGATCGGCAGGGTTTCGCTCAGGCTGCTGCGCTCGGATGCAGTGGCGTCGGCGAGGCTTAAATAAGTCGACAGTGCAATACAGCCGGCGAGTTTGTGTTCGTAGCGAAGTGCGCAAGCCAATGCGATCGCTCCGCCTTGAGAAAAGCCGGCCAGAAAAATGCGTTCGCTGGGAATTCCGCGGGCAATTTCCCGGGCAATCAATTCGCGACATTGTGCTATCGATTCGCGTAAACCGGCTTCGTCTTCGCGTCGCGCAGTAAAATCTAAGCTCAATATGTCGTACCAGGCGCGCATCCGGTGCCCGTTGTTCACCGTGACCGCGCGAATCGGCGCATGTGGAAAAATAAATCGCAGCGCCGGCCAGGAGCCGCGCACCAACTCAGGTACCAATGGAACGAAGTCGCTGCCATCGGCACCCAGACCGTGCAGCCAGATGACTGACCATTTCGGATCCGCGCCGGTCTGATTTTCGATTGTTTCAAGCATCGTAATTCCCTCAGATGATCGGCTATTCTAACCGCCCGACCGTCTGGCGGGCTGGTGTTAGCCGGGCCGTGCGGCTAATCTGCGCCGATGAGCATACGAAAGTACTTAGATAAATCACCGCAATTGGGCGCGCGGGCCTACGTTGATCAGGCTGCACAGCTCATTGGCGACGTTGTATTGGGCGATGACAGTTCCTTATGGCCGGGAACCGTGGTGCGCGGCGATGTCAATTTCATTCGCATTGGCGCACGCAGCAATCTGCAGGACGGCACGATCGTGCATGTGACTCATGAAGGGCCGTATACGCGTCCGGGCGGATTGCCGACAATCATTGGTGATGATGTCACGATCGGACATGCCGCAGTCATTCACGCATGCACCCTTGAAGATGCCTGCTTGATCGGGATGAAGGCCATTGTTTTAGATGGCGCGCGCGTCAGTAAGCATGCATTCGTAGGCGCCGGCGCGGTAATTGCTCCCGGCAAAGTCGTGGGGTCTGGCGAGTTGTGGTTGGGCAACCCGGCTAAATGTGTGCGGATGCTCAGCGACAAAGAGATTGAAGCGCTGTATTACTCAGCAAAGCACTATGTGCGTCTGAAGGATCACTATCTTTCGATGGGTTGAGTGGAGCGCTCCAGCGCACTGAGAAACGTCAGCGCCGAACTTCGATTGGCTCCGCACATCTCGGCGCTGGGTCTCAGTGAGCTACACACCGCGGGTCGCTCCGGACTTCCGAAAATTTTGCATCGAAGCTGATCGTCCAGTTGCATGCAGGGCACGCCAGCAGGTTTACCCGAGGGCATTCCGGGGATCGGTGAGCTAATTGACGGGGCGATGCAGCAGGCAGCGCAAGCGTTGCGACAGTCCATCAATCGCCGCCGTGGAGCAAGTCGATATGCGCTTTGAGTTCGGCATAGATCTCATCAGTTTGCGGAAGCGTGCCATGCCACAGCTCAAAGCTCAGCGCTGCTTGCTCGACCAGCATCCCCAGCCCATCAACCACATTCTCACAGCCCGACGCGCGGGCCCAGCTGAGCCAGGACACCGCGGCGTCACCATAGCTCAGATGCACTGCAACGCTGCGATCAGAAGTGAGCGAGAAGGGCAGGCCCAGCGAGCCAGTGTCGCGGCCCGAAGTTGTCGCATTGATCAGTAAATCGAAAACGCCCAGACGGCCTAAGTCTTCCCAGTAACGCGTATGCACCCGTGCTGGATCTCCCAAGCGGTCGGCCAGCCGGTCGGCACGATCGGCATTGCGATTGACGATCCAGAGCTCGCCAATTCCAGCCTCCAGTAGCGCCGGGGCAACCCCGTGGGCTGCACCACCGGCACCAATGAGCAGGGTTCTGCGACCACGAAGATCGAAGCGTCGACGTTCGGTCAGGTCGCGGATCAGTCCAATGCCATCGGTGTTATCGCCGATCCAACCTCCGTCAACGCGAACCAGAGTGTTCACCGCCCCGGCGCGTTCGGCACGTTGCGATAGGCTGGAGCAGATCATGCGTGCGGCTTCTTTGTGCGGCAGGGTGACGTTGGCGCCCACGCCGCCAGCTTCAGCAAAAGCCTCGCTGGCTTGTACAAATTCCTCCGGCGGCGTGTCGATTAATTCATAGCTCAGTTCAATGCGGTTGGTTTTGCCGAAAAACGCATGAATCCTAGGCGAGAGACTGTGCGCCACGGGGTGGCCGAACAGTGCAAAGCGCTTCATGCCTGATCCTTCAGTATCCGGGCCGCGTCCAGCGCGAAGTAGGTCAAAATGCCGTCCGCGCCGGCGCGCTTCATGCCCGACAAGGCTTCCATCATGCACGCACTCTCATTGAGCCAGCCATTGGCAGCGGCCGCCTTGATCATCGCGTACTCGCCGCTGACCTGATAAACAAAGGTCGGCACCGCAAATTCCTGTTTTACGCGCTGGACGATATCCAGATACGGCATGCCCGGCTTGATCATGACCATATCAGCGCCTTCTTCCAGATCCAGGCCGACCTCATGCAGCGCCTCGTCGGAATTGGCCGGGTCCATCTGATAGCTGTGCTTATCGCCCTTACCCAGCGCCGCCGACGAGCCAACCGCATCGCGAAATGGCCCATAAAAGCTCGAGGCGTATTTGGCCGAATAGGCCAGTATCCGGGTGTGTATATGGCCGTGCGCCTCCAAAGCAGAGCGGATTGCGCCGATCCGGCCGTCCATCATATCGCTCGGGGCAACCACGTCTGCGCCGGCTTGAGCGTGGCTAAGTGCTTGTTTTACAAGAGCGTCTATGGTCTCATCGTTGAGTACGTAGCCGTTTTCATCGATCAGTCCATCCTGTCCGTGGCTGGTATACGGGTCCAGCGCGACGTCGGTAATGATCCCCAATTCGGGGAATTCTTGCTTCAAGCGGCGCACCGCTTGCTGGACTAAGCCATCGGGATTCCACGCCTCATTTGCCTCTAAAGACTTACCTGAATCGGCCGTTACCGGAAAGAGAGCGATGGCGGGGATACCCAGAGATTGGGCGATTTCGGCTGTTTTGATTAATTCGTCGAGGGATAGACGTTCAACGCCGGGCATCGAGGCGATGGCTTCGCGTCCCGGGCGCTCGTGCACAAAAACTGGATAAATCAGGTCATCAATGCTGAGTTTCGACTCACGCATTAATCGACGAGAAAAGCTGTCTCGGCGCATTCTTCTCGGTCGTGTGCTTGGAAATGACATGGGCTTATCCGTTTTTTGCGTTTTGTAAATTGTAATTAGTTTCGAATTAACGGTTTTGTAAAAAGGGCGACAGATGTCGGCAATTTTTGAATCCAGCGCAATGAGTCGAAAAGACGCCGGAGATTTTATTAATCTTCGTACTGTGCCTTATGCGCAATCGCCGAGTATTTACTCTGACATACTGTATACCAACTCCTTAGATGAGTTGGGTGCAAAGCTCGGGCGAGTGTTTAAGCTCACTGAGGGCCAGACCCCGCTGCGTTTGTCCTGGAAGTTCAATGAGAATGTTGATCATTCGGATCTGGATATCGACTTTCTGGTCGGTCAGACTTCCGTGGACTCGCAGATTGGCGATGTGTGGCTGGAGCACGACGATCCGGCGGTTCTAGAAAAACTGCGGGCTGATGAAGAGCTGCTCGCCGCGCTGGCTGCCAAAGCCCGGCACCTGATGTACAAAGAATGGCGGACCCAGCGACTTAAGCGCCTGGCTCGCGCCGAAAAACTGCAAGCCGCGCTGTACGCGATCACTGAATTAGCCAGCTCCGGCAAAGATGCGAAGGATGTATTCGCGGGAATCCAGAACATTCTCGGCGAATTTATGAATACGGAAAACTTCATTATCGTTCGCTATTTTAATGAAGATGCGACCCTGCGCTTCGCCTATTACAGCGATACCGAAGATGGCGACAGCGCGCATGTTGATCCCGATGAGATTCTAAACGCTGACGATATGGCGCATAGCGTGACCTTGTCGATGATCCGCTCGGAAAAAATAGCCCACGGGCCGGCTACCGAGGTGCGCAAAATGCTCGGGATGCCGCAGGACAAGCAGCTCGGCGTCGATTCCTATGACTGGCTCGGCGTGCCACTGTTTCATGAGGGCGAGCTGTTTGGTGGTGTGGTCGTTCAGTCCTACAGTTCGGAACAGATCTACACAAAAGAAGACGAAGAAATTCTGGCCTTTGTTGCCACCCACATTGCTACCGCACTGGCTCGCCACGAAGCGGCCGAGCAGCTTGAGAAGCATGTGGTGCAAAGAACCCACGAACTCCGGGACGAAATTGCGGTTCGTGTGCGCAGCGAAAAGCTGCAATCGGCGCTGTATCGAATTTCCCAACTCGCAAGCGGCAAGGAAACATTGAAGAAGTTTTTCGCCGATATCCATAGCATCGTTACCGAACTGATCGAGGCCAGCAACTTTTACATTGCTTTGGTTTCTGATGATGGCGAGCAGTTGGATTTTCCGTATTCGGTGGATGAAGCCGGCGGTACACGCCAGCCGCGTCCGCGCGGGCACAGTGTGACTGACTTTGTGATTGAGAGTAAAAATCCTTTATTGCTTGATCAAGATAGTTTGCATCCGCATCTGGAGCGCGACGAGTTTGAAGTCGTGGGCGCGCAGTTTCAGAGCTGGATGGGTGTGCCTCTAATCATCAATGATTCGGCGGTCGGTATCATCGCGGTGCAAAGCTACTCCGAGGAAGTGAAGTATTCGCTGCGTGATTTGGATCTGCTGAACTTTGTCGCCAGTCACATCAGTAATGCGCTGGAGCGCCGTCGCTCGGACCTGGCTTTGCTTAAGGCTTACGACGAATTGGAATTCCGAGTTGAAGAGCGCACCAAAGAGCTGGCTGAGACCAATGCCCTGCTGCGTATGCAAATTGATGTGCGCGAGCAGGTGGAGGAGCGCCTCAAGCACGATAACTTGCACGATGGTTTGACCGGCCTGCCCAATCGCCAGTTCCTGACTGAGCGGCTGAATCAGGCGATATCGGCCTTCCGTCGCGACAACCGGCATTTATTTGCCGTTTTGTTCCTGGATTTGGATCGGTTCAAAGTTGTTAACGATTCGGTGGGTCATTTAGTGGGTGATGAGTTGCTCAAGGAAGCAGCGCATCGCATCTCTTGCTGCGTGCGTGGACCGGATACGGTGGCACGACTCGGCGGCGACGAATTCTGTGTGCTGCTCGATGGTATTCATCAGGCCGAGGACTCGATCGCCGTCGCCGATCGCATCATTGATGCATTCAACGACCCGATACGAATTGCCGGCAAAGACTTATACACGTCGGCCAGTATTGGTATCGCGATTTGCGCCGATCGTTATCGATCGCCGGAAGAATTATTGCGCGACGCTGATGTGGCGATGTATCGAGCCAAGGCGGCCGGACGCAAACGTTACGCAATTTTCGATGAGAACTTGCATCATGCCGCGCTGCAGCGTCTTGAGCTGGAAAGCGCGATGCGCAAGGGTTTATTGCACGGCGAATTTATTCCGTTCTACCAACCGCTGGTCAGTCTCAATACGGGATTAACCGTGGGTTATGAGGCGCTGATTCGCTGGAAGCAGGCCGACGGCTCGGTCAAGGCGCCATTTGCGTTCTTGCCCCTGGCTGAAGAAACGGGCTTGCTTGAGAAATTGGATTGGCAGATGTACGAGTCGGTCGTGGCCGATTTGGATACATTGTGCCCGAAGGCCGGCTACGTATCGGTCAACTTATCGCCGAACTATCTGCTGGATCCAAGCTTTGTGGGTAATTTCCTCGGACTGCTGCAGAAAAATAATATCGATACAAGCCGGATCACCGTTGAGGTGACCGAGGGTGCATTAATCGAACGCCCTGACGTGGTTCGTCCTTGTCTTGAAGCGCTGCGCGATGAGGGCATTAGTATTTGGCTGGATGATTTCGGTACCGGTTATTCTTCACTATCGTACTTGCACATGTTCCCGCTCACCGGCTTGAAGATTGATCGAAGCTTTGTGATGAAGCTCAAGCCCGATGATCACAGCAGTCAGGCAATGATCAAAGCGATCTGCGCCATGGCAGCGACACTGAACTTGGCGATCGTGGCCGAAGGCGTGGAAACCGAAGAGCAAGCGCAATTGCTGCACAAGCTCGGAATTGATCGCGCGCAAGGGTACCTGTTCCGAAAGCCGTCACCGCTAAGCGATTACGCCAAATAAAAGTGCAGCACACTAGCTGTGCTGCAGCCATACCACACTGGAAATAATTAGGGCGCCGATCAGATTAATGATCAGACCCTCTCTGGCCATTTGCGCCGTGGTGAGCTGGCCGGATCCGTAAATTACGGCATTAGGGCCGGTGGCAACGGGCAGCATAAACGCGCAGCTAGCGCTCAAGGCGGTGACCAGCATCAATACTTTCGGGTCGATCCCCGCACCGATCGCCGCAGCGGCCATAATCGGCATCAGCAGACTGGCCGTCGCGGTGTTTGACGTGATTTCGGTCAGGAATGTCACGCACAGTGCGATGAGTAACAGCACAACGAAAATAGGCAATGTGCTAATGGCACCACCGAGCATTGCGCCGATTGACGTGCTCAGGCCAGAGCTCATAAACGCTTCGGCAATCGCAATACCGCTGCCGAACAAAATGAGAATGCCCCAGGGAATGCGCACAGCATAGTCCCAGGTAAGCAAGCGATCACCGGCACCGCGTTCGGCATTTTTGCTCGGGATCAGCGCCATCAAAATGCAACCAACAAATGCCACCGATGCATCGTTCGCCTGCGGTAGTGCCAACCAGGTTTTCCAGCCGCCGAAAGGCTCACTACGGGTTACCCAGGCCAATGCGACGAAGGCAAAAACCAGCAACACGCGTTTTTCTTCGCTGCGCCACGCACCGCATGACTCTACATGCGCTGCCTTGCCGGATTTTAGATGGCGGGTCAGCCAGAAAATGACAATAGGCAACATCACCACAATGACCGGCAAGGCCCAGCTCATATAGGTCAGAAACCCGGGCGCGATGCCCGTTTGCAAACGGTAGATCTCGATGAATATCAGATTGGGCGGCGTACCGATCGGTGTGCCCATACCGCCGATACTTGCGCCGTAGGCCACGCCCAACAGCAACGGCACTGTTAGTTGCGGAATCTGCATTTGATGCAGGCAGGCCAGTGCAATTGGCAGCAGCATCAAACAAGTGGCCGTATTGGAAATCCACATGCTCAGTGCGGCCGCAGCCAGAGTGAACCCGACAACCAATCCGCGCGGGCCGAAGGATTTGAGGCGTCGTATCATGCCCAGCGCGATCCGCTTATGTACACCGGACTTTTCCAAAGATTGGCTCAGCATAAATCCACCGAGCAAGAGCAGAATCAGCGGATTGCCGTATGCCTTAGCGACATCATCGGCGCCAAGCACGCCGAACAGCGGCAGCAGCGCTAGGGGAAGTAATGATGTAAAGGGTATCGGGATTGGCTCAAACACCCACCATGCAGCGACCCAGAGCGTCAGGCCAGCGACAAACGCAGCCGGCCACGAGAGCCCCAGGTAATGCGATCCAAAGCCTAGCGCCAGCCCGAAAAGCGGCGCGAAGACCAAACTAAGGCGCGAAATACGACTCGGTGATTGAGGATTCATTCGGCAAAGGCTAACAGAGCGGGCCGTAATCGGCGAAAATGCGCGTATGAATACTTCCGTACCACTACAAAGCATTGATGATTTGATGCTGCAAGGTTTGCAGCAGCTAAAACTACCCGGTGAATTGGCTTCCGGTCTGAATGTGTATTTGGATCTGCTGCAGCGCTGGAATGCGACGTACAACCTCACTGCAATCCGTGATCGAAGAGAAATGTTGATCAAGCATTTGTTCGACTCGCTGGCGATGCACCCCTACGTGCCCGAGCACGGAACGATGGCAGATCTTGGCAGCGGTGCCGGACTGCCCGGAATTCCACTGGCGCTGTGCAAGCCGCATCTGCAAATCAGTTTGGTCGAAAGTGCCGGAAAGAAAGCGCGATTTATGCGAGAGGCCGCGCGGCAGCTGCGGCTGAATAATGTGCAGGTGTTTGATTGTCGCGCCGAAGCGATTCCCGGCTCGGGAAGCTTTGACCTGATAACCGCACGGGCTCTGGATCGAATCGGCGGAATACTCAAGGTCGGCGGTCATTTATTGGCTGAGCAGGGTCAATTGCTGGCGATGAAGGGGCAGGATCCGGCCGCCGAGATCGCTGAACTCGGTCCACAATGGCGCTGTGAAGGGGTATTTGCGTTGCAGGTCCCGTTTTTGGGGGCCGAAAGACATTTAGCGATTATTGGCCGGAGCCCATCTAGGGCATAATCGACCATTCCGCTGGCACAAAGCCGGCATTGCGAAGAGCGTCATGGCTAAGATTTTTGCCATTGCCAATCAGAAAGGTGGGGTTGGCAAAACTACAACTGCAGTAAACCTCGCGGCAGCCTTAGTGCAGATACCGCGTCGCGTATTGCTGATCGATTTCGATCCGCAAGGTAACGCGACGATGGCGTCGGGTATCGACAAACGATCACTCGAAGCATCGGCATGCGAAGTTTTGTTTGGCGAAGCCAGTGCCGCGCAAGTCATTGTGAGCACGGTCGAAGGCTATGACCTGCTGCCCTCAAATATTGATCTGACCGCGGCAGAAATTCGCTTGATGGATGAGAGCGACCGACAAACCCGCCTAAAAACCGCAATCGCCGAAGTGCAATCGCGCTACGACTACATTTTGATTGATTGCCCACCGTCGCTGTCGTTACTGACGCTCAATGCTCTGGCAGCAGCTAATGGCGTGATTGTTCCGATGCAGTGTGAGTATTTCGCGCTGGAAGGACTCACTGCGTTGATGGATACCATTGAGGCGTTAAAGCACAAGCTCAATCCGGAACTCGAAATCACCGGGATCGTGCGCACCATGTTTGATGTGCGAAATAATTTATCCAATGCGGTGTCCGGCGAACTAACCCGTCACTTCGGCGACAAAGTGTTTCGCTCAATCGTGCCACGTAATATCCGTGTGGCCGAAGCGCCCAGCCACGGACAAAGCATTGTTGGCTATGATCGCGCATCGCGCGGCAGTGTGGCCTATCTGGGACTAGCCGGCGAATTAGTTCGCCGTGAAAAGAAAACTGTGAAGGAGATCGCCTGATGTCGGCAAAGAAACCTCGCCTTGGACGTGGTCTGGATGCGTTGCTAGGGACGGGCAATAAAGGCGCTGCACCGAGCGAATCGACTCAGAGCGATGAATCGCTGCAGACCTTGCCGATTGGCCAGATGCAGCCGGGTCGTTATCAACCGCGGACCGGCATGGATCCGGAGCGTTTGACCGAGTTGGCCGAGTCGATCAAAGCACAGGGCGTGATCCAACCAATTGTTGTGCGTTTGATTGCAGCGAACAAATACGAAATTATTGCCGGCGAGCGGCGTTGGCGCGCGGCCACTCAGGCCGGACTAAAAGAAATCCCGGTGGTCATCCGCAAGGTCGACGATCGCGCCGTCATCGCGATGGCCCTGATTGAAAATATTCAGCGTGAGGACCTCAATCCGCTGGAAGAGGCGCAAGCGCTCTCGCGGTTGATCGAAGAATTTGACCTGACCCACCAGCAGGCCGCCGAAGCGGTTGGTCGCTCACGCGCGGCGGTATCCAATTTGGTCCGATTGCTAGAGCTCCCCGATCCAATCCGCAAGCTCCTCGAAGAGCGCAAGCTGGAGATGGGCCATGCTCGCGCGCTGCTAACCCTGGCAACGCCAATGGCGGTCGCGCTGGCCAAGGAAGCCGCCGAGCAGGGTCTGTCGGTGCGTGAGGTCGAGCGCCGGGCCAGTGAGCTGGCCAAGGGCAAGATTCCATCGAAGGTGGGCAAAAAGTCTAAAGCCGGCAACAACAGCCCGGACATTGAAAATCTGGAGCGCGAACTCTCCGACAGCCTGGGCAGCCGGGTTCAGGTGCAGCATGGCAAGGCGGGCAAGGGTAAATTGGTCATCCACTACCATGGGGTTGATGCGCTGGAAGGCGTGCTTGAGCGCCTGCGTAATCGGCCATAAGCACCTGAAAAAGCTTGCGATACGGCTAAAAAGCTCAGATAATGACCGGCTCGCCTCGGTTCGCCTTGGCGGGGTGCTCGGTAGCGTGATGCCGGTACTCTCATAATCTTCCCACATCACGCGCGCAGATTAACCATCACTTAGGTCGGCGAAGTCCGGCAATAAGGCGCGGGGCCGAATGTTTTCCGGGCTACGGAAACTCAAGATTGATACTGGAGGTCAACCATGCCACGTATGTGTCAGGTAACCGGCAAACGCGTGATGTCGGGGAACAATGTTTCTCACGCAAACAACCATACGAAGCGTCGCTTTCAGGCCAATCTGCATGAACGTCGTTTTTGGGTAGCCAGCGAAAACCGCTGGATTAAACTGGTCGTGTCGGCTAATGGCCTGCGCACCATCGACAAAAACGGTATCGACGTTGTGCTCGCTCAATTGCGCGCACGCGGCGAGAAGGTTTAAGGAGAACATTCATGGCTTCTAAACGCGACAAGATCCGCTTGATCTCCTCAGCTGGCACCGGTCATTTCTACACGACCGATAAGAACAAAAAAACGATGACCAGCAAGTTCGAAATCAAAAAGTATGACCCGGTAGTGCGCAAGCACGTGACCTACAAAGAAGGCAAAATCAAGTAATTGATTTAACGCTTCGATTAAAAAACCCGCCAATCGGCGGGTTTTTTGTTTTCAGCCCGCAAAGCGCTGCGGTTACACTGTGTCCAAAGCTAAGCTAAGGAACTGCGATGAGTGATGTGTATCGGCCCATGCATCCCGGGTTTGCCAAAGTCAGCAATTACTCGCTTGAACAAATTGATGCGCAGCGCGCGCTGGCCGAAGGTTCGACTGAAAAGTTCTGGCAATCGGTGGCACAGCGTCTGAGTTGGTTTCACCAGCCAACGCAAATAAAGGACGTCAGCTTTAAGCGCGACGATTTTCGCATCCGTTGGTTTGCCGATGGCCAGCTTAACGTCGCGGTCAATTGTTTAGATCGGCACTTGGCTGCGCATGGCGACAAAACCGCGATTATCTGGGAGCCCGATGAACCCACCGAGTCAGCTCAGCACATCAGCTACAAACAGCTGCATGCGCGTGTATGTCAGCTGTCTAACGCACTGCAAAATCTCGGTATAGGCAAAGGCGATCGGGTCACGATCTATATGCCGATGATTGTTGAAGCCGCCGTTGCCATGCTGGCCTGCGCGCGCATCGGCGCGATTCACTCGGTTGTGTTTGGTGGGTTTTCCGCCAACGCGATTGCGGATCGAATTCGCGACGCCAAAGCTAAGTTGGTAATTACCGCTGACGAAGGGCGCCGCGGCGGCAAGCGGATTGCACTGAAAGCAAACGTGGATGCTGCGCTGGCTCTACCGGGAACCACTAGCGTCGAAACGGTTTTGGTTGTGCGCCACACACGCGCCGCCGTGTCGATGCAGATGCCACGTGACCGCTGGTTTGACGCGGTGGTGGACACTCAATCCGCTGAACATAAAGCTCCTGCGATGAGTGCTGAGGACCCACTGTTTATTTTGTATACGTCCGGCTCTACCGGAAAACCCAAAGGTGTGTTGCATACCAGTGGCGGCTATCTGGCGTATGCCAGCTGGACCCACGATCTGGTATTCGACGTTAAACCGGATGATGTGTATTTCTGTAGCGCCGATGTCGGCTGGATCACCGGTCATACCTACATTGTTTACGGCCCGCTCGCGAACGCGGCGACATGTGTCATGTTTGAGGGTGTGCCGAACTATCCGGATTATTCACGTTTCTGGCAGATCATCGATCGGCACAAGGTCAGCGTATTTTATACGGCACCCACTGCCATTCGTGCGTTGATGCGCGAAGGTGACGGGCCGGTTAAATCCACTTCGCGTGCTTCCTTGCGCTTGCTCGGCACGGTTGGCGAGCCGATTAATCCGGAGGCGTGGCGTTGGTATCACGATGTCGTGGGCGAGTCGCGTTGCCCGATCGTTGATACCTGGTGGCAAACCGAAACCGGCGGCATATTAATTTCCCCGATTCCCGGCGCAAGCCCGCAAAAGCCCGGCTCGGCGACGCGGCCCTTGCCCGGTATTCGTGCGGCATTGGTCGATGCTGAGGGCGTCGTTCTCAACGGCGAGGCTTCGGGGAATTTGGTTCTGCTGGATTCCTGGCCGGGACAGATGCGCAGCGTCTACGGCGATCACGAACGATTTTTTGAAACGTATTTCAGCGCCTATCCGGGCATGTACTTCACCGGCGATGGATGCCGTCGCGATGCCGAGGGCGATTACTGGATCACCGGCCGGGTGGACGATGTAATCAATGTATCGGGACATCGCATCGGAACGGCCGAGGTAGAGAGCGCATTGGTTGCTCACCCCAAAGTGGCCGAGGCGGCGGTCGTCGGTTTTCCGCATGACATCAAAGGCCAGGGCATTTATGCCTATGTCACCTTGATGGATGGCGAAGCGTCCAGCGACGAGTTGCACAAAGAACTAGTGCAGTGGGTACGCAAAGAAATCGGTCCGATTGCTGCGCCCGATCATCTGCAATGGGCGCCGGCCTTGCCGAAAACACGGTCCGGAAAAATCATGCGTCGCATCTTGCGTAAGATCGCCGAGAATCAGACGGACCAGTTGGGTGATATTTCTACGCTTGCCGATCCGGGTGTGGTTGAGCGCTTAGTTGCGCAACGGCGACAATAGACAATCACACTTCGTTTTCGCTGCGCGCACTGACCGATAATTCATCGAGCACGCTGCAATGCACATTGATGAGTATGGGTTTGCAGCACGTCGCACAATCTTGAGTGTACTGCTGACCCAGTTCACCACAGTCAATGAGTAAATCCATGCTCTCACCGCAATAAGGGCATGTAATGGATTGCTGTGTCAGTGCTTGCATGAGCGTTTCTCGATCAATCAGTCAAACTTGCCGCGTATCAGCAACGGCCGTAACGGTCTCCATGCTTGATATGCGCCTCGGCCGCCTCGCGCGGCAACTCCATGGTTTGCTTATCCTTGTGGCATATCAGAACCGTGGCTTTGCCCGAATTTCCGCGCTCGCCGTGACTGTGCGTGTGTACGCAGGCGCTTAGCGCAAAGCCGGCGGTGATAACAATCAGGAGCTTTGGCATTTTGTTCTCCAAACTTGCTTGCTAACCATACGCCCATTTTGGCGTGTGCGTCGAGTTAAGCCGGCAATGCGTCGATCAGCCGCGCGGTGGCGCCATTAGCTCAGCGGCTGACAGAAAGCCGTCGCCGTTGATGTCCTGCCGTTTAAACTGCCGCGCGAGCGTTTCCTCGTGCGTATGGCGGCTGAGCACCTTGGCCCGGGGTGGAATCTCGTCGCCCTCTAAGACGCCGTTGTCATCGAGATCGCGGGCAGTAAATCCCAGCCCCATGTAGGACACATATTCGATTTGATCGACCTTGCCGTCCTGATTCGTGTCAAAACGGCTCAGCAGGTCTTTGCTGCTGCTGGAAAACTCGCTAGCTGTCACCTGCGCGCTGGGCACAAGTAACGCGATGAATGCTGCGCTAAGCGCGCACCGGGACCAGTGCATAGCCTTTGAGTCGTGCAGAGAATTCAGCTAAGGCAGCATGTCCGGAGGCTTCGGCTTCAATACACCATTGACGCAGGGCGGCCATCCGCGAGTCAGGTCGCAACCCGCTGGAATAGATCGCTCGCAAGCGCGTACGGAATTCATCCAGATAAGCCAGATCGGGTCGCTCTGCGAGCCACAGCTGGAGCTTTTCCTGATGGCTCAACGAAAGCCACTCGCGCCATTCCCCACCGTTTCTAAATGCGCGGCGTAGTCGGCGCGGCAGGCTTTTTGCTTCGGATTGAAAGCTCGGTGCCAGCACGTTTGCAAAATAATCGGTCATGACTTGCCAGCGGTGCGTAAGCACTGCCTTCAAGGTGTCGGCATCTGGCATATCGATGTTTGGCCGGATATCCAATTTGGGTGCAACCCGCAATATTTTGGCTAAACCGACCAACTCAAGGCCGCGTAGCACCTGCCAACCGAGGTCGAATTCGAAACGGCGCAGCGCGAAGCGCGCGGAGCTCGGAAATGCGTGGTGATTGTTGTGCAGCTCTTCGCCGCCAATAACAAATGCCCACGGCGTGATATTGGTCGAGGTGTCGTCGGTAGCAAAATTGCGATAACCCCAGGCATGACCGATGCCATTAATGACGCCGGCGGCCAATACCGGGATGATCAACATCTGAATTGCCCACATCGCGATGCCGGGAATGCCGAAGGCCAGGAAATTAACAATAAGCAATAAGCCCGGACCCATCCACGAATGGCGCTGATAGACATTGCGCTCAATCCAGTCGGTTGGACAGCCGATAGCGAACTTTGCGTAAATCGACTGGTCTTTAGCTGCATCGGTGTACAGCTGAACACCGTGCAGCACGACTTTATCTAAGCCATAAACGCGCGGACTATGCGGGTCGCCATCGGTTTCACAATACGCATGATGCTTGCGATGAATGGCTACCCACTCGCGGGTGACCATGCCGGTCGTAAGCCAGCACCAGAACCGGAAAAAATGCGAAACAAGCGGATGCAAGTCAGCCGCCCGGTGCGCCATCACGCGATGCAGGTAAATGGTCACACCCATGATGGTTATCTGGAAGCTGATCAAAAACCAAATCAGCACCGAACCCAGGGACCATTGTGTCAATCCATGACTAAACATCATAAATACGGATTCAGACACAGCGGATTCCTCTCAATACAAATAGATACACCCAGTATTGTGGCAGGGGCTGATGAATACAAGGCGTATCGCAACCTGAACTGTGAGATCGACCGAGGATTTGAACGCTTTATTAGTTTCTGTTCAGGCTTTACAAGAACATAACTTATGACCGACAGGACTCAGATTTAGCGGTCGCCACAATGCGAACTCCGGTTCCCGATGTTCAGGTCAATGAAACTAAGCTACTCACTGCCGCCGACCCCTCCGGTGCTGCTAACTCTGGCTAGTTCTGCGTATGTGGCGGCAGTCCTAAACACACATCTTTGGTGCCGCGTCTGGGCGATCCAGGATGATGATATCTTCACAACGTTGATCCTATGCACTGGCCTGTTCTCTCTGATCACCTGGATAGGCTTCGGATTGTTTTCGTTAGCCGTGGGGAAGGTAAAAAAACCAGCGCTGATTGGCGCCATTTTTATATTCGCTCTGCTGGCTTACTTTCTCGATCATTATTCGGTGATGCTTGACCGGGCTGCGCTGCAAAGCACATTGGAGACCGACCTTTTGGAGGCTCAAAGCTGGCTGAGCTGGCGCCTCGGTCTAGAATTAATCGTGTTCGCCGTGCTGCCTTCAATCCTCATTTGGAATTGGCCCGTCTCATATGTGAATCCGGTTCGCACATTCATGCAGTTTTTCGCGATCAGTGCGATTCTGCTGGTTGTGGCTGTTGGCGCTTATCTGATCGCGCCGCGGGCGTTTTCCTCCCTCGCCCGCAATCATCCAGAGCTTCGCCATCAAATTATTCCCTTCAGTCCGTTGAATGCGCTCCGCAATCAGATCAATCTCGCCCTTAGCAGCCAACAGTTACAGATCGTGCAGCCCATTGGAGAAGATGCAGTTCAAATCAGGCCTGCTTCTGTTTCCAGCGGCGAGAAACCCCGGGTCCTACTTATCGTCATCGGCGAATCGGCGCGCGCATCCAGTTTTAGCTTGGGCGGTTATGGGCGAGAGACTAACCCGATGTTAAAGCAGCATGATGTTGTGTACTTTCCGCACGTCTCATCGTGCGGAACCAACACCGCTACGTCTTTGCCGTGCATGTTTTTATCCAAAGGCCAGAGACAGTACCGGGACGGTGACGCCAAGCGCGAAGAAAATCTATTAGATGTCATCGAGCGTGCCGGATTTAATATTGAGTGGGAAGACAACAACACAGGCAGCAAATCGTTGGCTGATCGCATCAAGCAGGAAAATCGGATTGACATTAAAACCCCAGACTGGTGCGATGCTGAACTGTGCCTTGATGATTTGCTGGTTGATCATCTAAAGAATGAGCTGCCCGACACTCACGCAGATGCAGTATTTATATTGCATATGATCGGTAGTCACGGCCCCGATTACTTTGCCCGATACCCGCGCGACGGCGCAGTGTTTTTGCCTGACTGTCGTAGTAGCGATCTTCAAAGCTGCAGTGACGAGCAAGTTCGAAATAGCTATGACAACACAATTCATTACACCGATGCCGTGCTCGATCGCATGATCAAGCTATTAAAATCACAGAGCGAAACTTTTGACAGCGCGCTGTTCTATGTGTCCGATCACGGCGAGTCCACTGGCGAAAACGGGTTCTATTTGCATGGTGCACCGAAATTGTTTGCACCAGCCGAACAGACCGAAATTCCGATGTTGTTCTGGAGCTCGGCCGATTTCGCCCGACGTCAGGGGCTAAACATGGAGTGCTTGATCGGCAAGCGGGCCGGGGCGTATTCGCACGATAACTTTTTTCACAGCATGCTGGGCCTGTTAGCCATTCAAACACACGTCGTAAATCCTGACCGTGACCTTTTCGCCTCGTGTATGCAGAACTAATCTTAGGCGCATCTAGCGTGCGATAATTGCGTTTTACCTGTCACCAATGAGTTGCGATGCCCTGGTTAGAGCTTTCCCTGACATGTACCGCTGATCAGTCCCGTTGGATGGAGCAAGCGCTAAACGATTTGGGCGCCTTAAGCGTCACCTTGATGGACGCCGATGCACAGACTCCGGACGAGTCGGCCATATTGGAGCCGGGTGTAGGCGAAACCCCTGTCTGGGCGCATTGCACGATGACTGCACTGTTCGATGCCGGAACGCCGCAGGCGGCGTTATTGGACGCGCTTGAAGCCATAGGGCCGGATGTCGGCGACATGCAGCCTCAGTTTCGTGACGTCGATGATCAGGATTGGGAGCGGGCTTGGATCGACCAATTCCAACCGATGCAATTTGGTCGGCGCACATGGATTGTTCCCTGGAACCACGAGCTGCCCGCCCATGCAGGGCCGGACAGCGCGGTGGTTCGCCTTGACCCCGGCCTTGCATTTGGTTCAGGCACGCACGCCACTACGGCCTTGTGTCTGGAGTGGCTGGACGGACTCAATCTGAAGGGCACCTCAGTGCTCGATTACGGCTGTGGCTCGGGCATCTTGGCGCTGGCTGCGCTTAAGCTCGGAGCCGATACGGCTGTAGGCATCGATATTGATCCACAAGCAGTGCAGGCCACCAACGATAACGCCTTACGCAATGAGCTTGCCGATCGCCTGCGCGTTTATTTGCCGCACGAAGCGCCGGAGCAAACGTTTCCGGTGGTCGTTGCAAATATTTTGGCCAGCGCCCTCGATGCACTGGCTGAGAACATCACCTCATACGTGCAGGCCGGCGGCGTGCTGGCGATGTCAGGGATTCTTAAAGGGCAGGAGTCCGAGTTGATCGAGCGTTACGATGCTTGGTTTGAGCATTTTGAAGTGTTCCAGCGCGAAGACTGGATATGCATCAGTGCTCGCCGCAAAAGCGTGCAATGACTATGATGCGCCTATGAAAAATACTGCTCCATCATTTATTCGACCGCGCGCCGGTGCCGTGCGCTTAAAAGCCCGGGGCAAATGGCTGTTGCTGCTGATCAGTGTCTTGCTGGTGGGCTTATTGACCTTGCAGGTCTTGATCGCCGACCGCGCTCGCCTGGCGCAAAACGCCCAATGGCGTCCGCGCATTGCGATGCTGTGCTCGTGGTTAGCGTGTGAACTGCCTGCGTGGCGCGAAACCACCGGGTTTAAAGTCTTAAGCCGCGAAATCCGGCCCCACCCAACGGCGCCGGGGGCGCTGCTGGTGACAGCCACGTTCAGAAACGACGCAGCCTTTGAGCAGGCATGGCCGATCGTGCAATTGGCAATGACCGATTTGGATGGCGGGCGTATTGGATTACGCCGCTTCCAGCCGCGTGAATACTTAGGCAGCCAACCCTCGACCGAGCGAATTGCGGTGGGTCAGTCAGCGAGTTTTGCGCTGGAAATCATTGATCCGGGTAATCGCGCCGTGGCCTTTGAGTTTGAATTTCACTAAAAATGTGAAACGCACTTGGCTTTTAAAAAAAACTCGAGATAGACTGTCCGGCCGTACCGCGTTTGCCCGTAATGACAAGCGCCTAGTTTTTATTTTGGAGACACCGTGAACCCCCGCAAAGCCCCACGTGCGGAAGCTCTTTCTGCTTCAACTGTTTTAAGTGATCAGGTAGCTCGGTCGGTTCGCCGATATTTGAGCGATCACGGTGAATTTGAAATTACTGATTTGTATGAATTGGTCGTATCTGAGATCGAATCGCCTCTGCTGAGCGAAGTGCTGCATTATTGCGAAGGAAATCAAAGCCGTACTGCTGAAATGCTCGGCATTAACCGCACGACCTTACGCAAAAAGCTGAAAACCCACGGACTGTTATAGGTCCGATCATTTTCTGACCTGCTTCTCGGCGGTATAATTCGTCCTTCGCTTCGAAGGACTTCCATGACTGATTCGCGCCAGCCCATTAAGCGGGCCCTGTTATCCGTTTCCGACAAAACCGGCTTACTGCCTCTGGCCCAAGCGCTCGCCGCTGCCGGAGTAGAGCTTTTGTCCACCGGCGGAACCGCCAAAGCCTTGCGCGATGCGGGTCTGAGGGTTCGCGACGTTTCCGAAATAACGCGATTCCCGGAAATCATGGATGGCCGGGTGAAGACCTTGCATCCGGCGGTACACGGCGGATTACTCGGCCGGATCGGAATGGATGACGCAGTGATGCTCGAGCACGCTATCGCGCCTATCGATTTGCTGGTAGTGAATCTGTATCCGTTTGTACAGACGGTAGCCAAGCCTGATTGCAGCTACGACGACGCGGTAGAGAACATCGATATTGGTGGACCGGCTATGCTGCGTGCAGCAGCAAAAAACCATGCGCGCGTTACCGTACTCGTTGAGCCCTCGGATTACCCGGAGCTGATCGCGGCAATCGCCGCTGGCGGCACCGATGCTGCGCAACGCCGTGCATTGGCTGCCAAAGCTTATGCGCATACGTCTAGTTATGACGGACAGATCACCCAGTGGCTATCCAAACGCGCCGAGTCCATTGAAACGCCGAATTTATGGCCACAAACCCTGCACCCGGCATTTCAGCTTAAGTCGGGATTGCGCTACGGCGAAAACCCCCATCAAGCAGGCGCACTATTTGTCGAGTCCGGCGCGCCTGAAGGCATCGTTGCTACGGCAAAGTTTCTGCAGGGAAAAGAACTGAGTTTCAACAACATTGCTGATGCTGACGCGGCCTTGGAGTGCGTCAAAATCTTTGATGCGCCCGCATGCGTTATCGTCAAGCATGCCAATCCCTGTGGCGTCGCGATCGCGAATGATTTGTTGAGCGCCTATGATCGCGCATTTAAAGTGGATCCGACCTCTGCTTTCGGCGGCATCATCGCATTCAATCGAGTGCTCGATGCGAAAACGGCTGCGGAGATTTTGGCGCGGCAATTTGTTGAAGTAGTCATTGCACCTGAAATTGCGGCTGATGCCTTACCGTTGTTTGCCAAGAAAGCCAATGTGCGCGTTTTGTCATGTGGGCCGCTGCATAAATCGCTGCAGACACTCGACTACAAACGCATCGCCGGTGGATTGCTCGTACAAGATAACGATAGCGACGAACTGGTCGCAGCTGATATGGAGATCGTGTCCAAGCGCCAGCCGACCGAAAGCGAAATCGCCGATCTTCTGTTCGCCTGGAAAGTTGCGATGTTTGTTAAATCCAATGCGATTGTTTACGCACGCGACGGTCAGACGATTGGCATCGGCGCCGGCCAGATGAGCCGGGTTATCAGCGCTAAGATTGCCGTGCTTAAGGCCGAAGAAGCAGGACTGAGCGTGCCGGGATCGGCGATGGCCTCAGACGCGTTCTTTCCCTTCCGCGATGGTATCGACGCCGCTGCCGCCGCCGGTATTCGCAGTGTCATCCAACCCGGTGGTTCAATGCGCGATGCCGAGGTGATTGCGGCGGCAGATGAACACAATATGGCGATGGCGTTTACGCGTCGTCGTCATTTCAAACATTAAGCCGAATTCGGAGCACCCAGATGAAATTATTATTGATTGGCAACGGCGGTCGCGAGCATGCGCTGGCCTGGAAGTTGGCCCAATCCGATCGGGTGAGTGAAGTTCTAGTTGCGCCCGGTAACGCCGGTACTGCGATCGAAGACAAGTGTCGCAATGTCGATATTTCTGCGACGGATATTGACGGCCTTATCGCGCTGGCCCAATCCGAAAGCATCGCGCTGACGATTGTCGGACCGGAGGCGCCGTTAGTTCTGGGACTGGTCGACAAATTTCAAGCACTAGGCTTACGCGTATTTGGCCCCAGTGCCGCCGCCGCACAGTTGGAAGGAAGCAAGGCGTTTGCCAAAGACTTTCTCAAGCGCCACCAGATTCCTACCGCAGCGTATTCGGTATTTGACGCGGTTGAGCCGGCGCTTAAGTACGTTCGTGAACACGGTGCGCCGATCGTTATCAAAGCCGATGGATTGGCCGCAGGCAAAGGAGTGATCGTTGCTACCTCACTTGAGCAGGCAGAAACGGCGGTCATCGATATGCTTGAGGCAAATCGTTTCGGCAAGGCTGGCGCGCGCGTGGTGGTTGAAGAGTTTTTGAGCGGTGAAGAGGCCAGTTTTATTTGCATTGTGGATGGTAAAACCGCGCTACCGATGGCCAGCTCACAAGACCATAAGCGTGTCGGTGATGGAGACACGGGCCCCAATACCGGAGGCATGGGTGCGTATTCGCCGGCACCGGTTGTCACCCCTGAGGTGCATGCGCGAATCATGCGTGAAGTGATCGAGCCTACGGTTGACGGAATGAGCCGTGATGGCCACGCGTTTACCGGGTTTCTCTATGCCGGCTTAATGATTGATCCGACAGGCGCGCCAAAAGTGATTGAATTCAACGTGCGCTTTGGCGACCCGGAAACGCAGCCGGTGATGATGCGACTCGACTCGGATTTGCTCGAGCTCATCGAGGCGGCCTTAGCACAGACACTGGATCGCACGCAGGCGAACTGGAGCAAGCAAGCTGCTCTGGGTGTTGTGATGGCTGCTGCGAATTATCCGGAATCACCGCGCAGCGGCGATGTGATCCATGGTCTGGATCGTAGCTTGAGTGACACCGAAAAAGTTTTCCACGCCGGAACTAAATTGCAAGACGGCTTGGTCGTAACCGCGGGCGGGCGTGTATTGTGCGTGTGCGCGGTGGGCGACGACATTGCCCAAGCGCAAGCTGCGGCGTATGTGGCCGTGAAGCGCATTGGTTGGGATGGCGAGTTTCATCGCGATGACATCGGCTGGCGAGCGATTGCGCGCAGCACCCGGTGACACCCTCAGTATCACCTATTGATACTTGGCCTGCAGGGCAGGTGAACACCTAAGAATTTGCTAGTCTGCCCTGAAGCTCAGGGAGATACTGCATGAAGCAAGGCCAATTCGGTTTACTCAAAACCCAGCGTTTTGCGCCTTTTTTCTTAACCCAGATTTTCGGTGCATTTAACGACAACCTTTTTAAGCAAGCGTTGTTGATACTGATTGCATTCCGATTGCCCGGATTGCTGCAGGCAGATGTTGATTACTGGGCGAACTTAGCCAGTGGTTTATTTATCCTGCCCTTTTTTCTTTTTTCGGCAAACGCCGGGCAGTGGGCGGAAAAGTTCGAAAAATCCGCGCTCATCCGACTGATCAAGCTTGCTGAAATAGGCATCATGGCGCTGGCCGCGCTCGGCTTTTACCTCAACAGCTTGCCACTGTTATTAGCTGTGCTTTTTCTGATGGGCGCACAGAGCGCGTTTTTCGGGCCGATAAAGTACGCAATTTTGCCGCAAGTCCTTTTGCCGGAAGAGTTGATCGGTGGCAATGCCCTGGTTGAATCGGGAACGTTCCTGGCGATTCTGACCGGGACCTTGTTCGGTGGTTGGATGATGGCCAGTTTTGTCAGCGGCCCGGCGCTGGCCAGCATCGTATTGCTGCTCATCGCCTGCGCTGGCTATCTGGCGAGCCGCAGGATTACGCCACTGAGCGCCGCGGCACCGGATCTAAAGTTGGACTGGAATCCGATCAGCGCGAGTTGGCATACCTTACGCTGCTTGCGCGGGAATCGAACCGTATTCAACTCGGTATTGGGCATATCCTGGTTTTGGTTTTTCGGTGCGATGTATATCGCGCAGTTGCCGAATTACACGCGCTACGTTCTAGGCGGCGATGAAAGCGTGGCGACTTTGGTTTTAGCGCTGTTTAGTATCGGTATCGCCAGCGGCTCATTATTGTGCGAGCGATTTTCCCATCGCACGGTGGAAATTGGTTTAGTGCCCTTCGGCGCTATTGGCTTAACCGTTTTCGGCGTTGATTTGTTCCTTGCGCGGTCTACCGCTGGGCCCGAGTTAGCATTGACTGCATGGAGCTTCATCGAGATAGCTGGTTCCGTGCGCGTGATGTTCGACCTATTTATGATCGGTGTGTTTGGCGGCTTCTACATTGTGCCCCTGTTTGCGTTGGTTCAGCAGCGCAGTGCGCCGGAGCGTCTGGCCCGGATCATTGCAGCAAACAATATTCTCAATGCGTTATTTATGGTGCTCGCCGCGATTATGGCAATTGGCTTGTTGCATTACGCCGGGCTCAGCTTGCCGCAATTATTGCTACTCACCGCGGTGCTCAATGCGGTTGTTGCGATTTATATATTTAGTCTGGTGCCCGAGTTCTTCATGCGCTTTGTCGTTTGGTGCCTGGTGAGAATTCTTTATCGCATCGACGCGCGCGGCATCGAAGAGCATATTCCGGACCACGGCCCGGCAATTATTGTATGTAACCATGTGAGCTACATGGACGCCTTGCTCATCGGCGGACTGGTGCCGCGTCCCGTGCGCTTTGTTATGTATTACAAAATTTTCAAAATTCCGGTGCTTAGCTGGGTGTTCAGGACTGCAGGCGCCATTCCCATTGCCAGTGCTCGCGAAAATCCAGAGATGTTGCGCGAAGCCTTCGAGAAAATTGATGCGGCTCTTGCCGCCGGTGAAATTGTGGGCGTGTTCCCGGAGGGTGCGCTGACCCGCGATGGTGAAATAGCCACGTTCAAGACCGGCATCGAGCGCATGATTGCGCAACGTCCGGTTCCGGTTGTGCCGATGGCGCTCAGGGGTATGTGGCAAAGTCTATTTTCGCGCAGTCACGAGCAGCCGCGCTGGCTTCGTTGGCCGCGTCGAATTCGTGCGCGAATCGGAGTGTGGGCAGGTCCGGAAATTGCGCCTGAATGCGTGAGCGCAGCACGTTTAGAAAGTGAAGTGCGGTCGTTGCGCGCGGATGCGGCCTAATTGACGAAGCCGGCCAGTACAAACAGGGCCAGGGCGGCAAGCCACAACAGCAAAATACGCCAGACCAGACTCATCGCATCGCGTAGCTCTAATAATGCGGGTGCCCGTGCCGGACCGTCGCCGGCAAATACTTCCTCTTCCGCCAATTCCGCACGCACGCTGGCCCGTGCAGCGCGATCTAAAAACTGCAGACTCAAACTGACACCGTCTTTATGTGCGCGGCGCCAGGCGGCAATCACCGCATCGAAGTTCGCCGCAAGGGCCAGGCAGAAAGTCATGATTTGCGCAGCTGGCCAATCCATGATCCGTCTCACGGTTGAGGCCATGTCCGCCTGCTGGTCGGGCAAACGCGCTCGCACCTCGCCCTGGCCACTCAAGGCGACCAGTCGATAGGCTACGCCGCCGACCGGGCCGAGCAACAGGAACCACATGAGTGGCGCAAACCAGCGCCACAAGGCGCAGCGAAAAACCGCTTCGACCAATGCCGGCCCTTCAAGATTGGGCTCATCGTCTTCCGGATACAGCGGTTCGGCCGCGGTGAGCCGTGCATCGTGGTCGGTCGCGTTGAGCACTGCGTCCACGTCCAGATCCAAATCGCGAGGGCCCCACACATAGAACAGCGCGACTAAGGAAAACACAAAACTAGGTAAGCCATACGCCCAACCCGAAAGCACGTACTGAATCGCGCTAACCAACACCAGAGGCGGCAATACGCCTAATGCCAGTGCGCCGGCCTGCTGCCAGAATTTTTGCGAGCCGAATTGTTCGTTTAAAAAGCCCTGATAAGCCACGAACCAGTCAAAGCGCCGCAACTGGGTGAGCGCAGGAAAGGTGTGACTCAGTACCAAAGCAAGAACGACGGCAACGAGCGTGGCAGACATGGCGTGAGGTATCAGTCCGTTAGGAGATAGCCCACAGTCTAACCCGACTCAGGCTAGAGGGTTAAGCCGACCGGCTGAGCAGCCACTGACCAATCAGCCAGCGCGATATCGAGATCGGCGGGGAGAGCCTGGGTAATAAATTTCCGCTGTCGTCATGCGTCTGATTATCCAGACTGGCTTGAATCTGATCCTTGGCAAACCAACGGGCCTCGGATATCTCTTCGCCGCAGCGTATTCGGGTTCCCTCCGATTCAGCGATAAACCCAACCATCAGGGATGCCGGAAACGGCCAGGGCTGCGAGGCACAGTAGCGAATTTGATCTAGAGCCAAACCGACCTCTTCGTCAACTTCGCGCCGCGCGGCGGCCTCGAACGATTCGGCGGGCTCTACGAATCCGGCCAGAACCGACCACATATTCTCTGGCCAGTGCGCTTGTCTGCCGAGCAGCAACGAGTCGCCATGACCGACGGCAACAATAATTGCCGCATCGGTTCGAGGGTAGCTATCGGCGCCGCAACCGGCGCAATGCAGTAAATAGCCTGCGTGGCGAATGCTCTGGATATGTCCGCAGACCCCACAGAATTTATGTTGGCGATGCCAATGCAACAACGCGCGGGCCTGGGCGAATAGGGCTGAGTCGGTCGCCGACCATTGGGCCGCCGCGCTGCGCAGGTCCAGGCCGGACATCATCGGGTCGGTTTGCGCAATGACGTGGGCAAACTGCGCCCGGCCGTCAAGCATGCCAAGAAATACGCAGTTCGAGCGCTCAGTTTCATCGAGCTGTTCGCCGGCGATGTAGGGCGGCGGCTGGTTGGGACCGACGCGCGCATTTAATCCTTCATCTAGCAGCAAAACGCGTGAATCGGACCAATAGGACGCTTGATCGAGAATATGTTCGCGCAGATGAGCCGAGCGATCGAACTGCCCGGGAACTTGAAATGCGAAGGGCTTACGCGCGCTCAAACAGTAAAGCTGCTACCGCAACCGCATGTTGTTTTTGCATTGGGGTTGCGGATCACAAATTGTGCACCTTGCAGACTTTCGCGGTAGTCCACTTCAGCGCCCATTAAATACTGAAGGCTCAAGGGATCAACCAGTAGCGTGACCCCGTCGCGCTCGAGAGCAAAGTCATCATCGGCGCGATTTTCGTCAAACTCAAAGCCGTACTGAAAGCCCGAGCATCCACCACCGGAAATATACACGCGTAGTTTCAGCGCCTCATTGCCTTCATCGGCAATAAGACTGCGCACTTTGGCGGCAGCGGCGTCGGTAAAATTGAGCGGCGACTGCAGCTGATGGTAGGTGTTTTCGCTGTTCATAAGTCTCTATTGGGGGCTGAGTCTTGGAGTTTCAAGACAGTTATCCCGCTGCCGGCTCCGCCTGCGGGCGTTCTGCGTGGATCAGGCGTCCGGTGATTTCGGCGCCGGCTTCCATTTGCAGGACTTTGTAATGAATATTGCCATTGACTCTGGCCGTGCTGGTCAATTCGACCCGTTCATCGGCGTATACGTCCCCGTTGATCTGGCCGGAGATAATGACAACCGGAACGCGAATCTCACCCTCGACACTCCCATCGGCGGCAATCGTAAGTACCGCAGATTCGCCTTCCTGAGCCAGCAATTGGCCCTTGATGATGCCTTCCACATAAAGGCCGCCGACAAATTCAATATTGCCGGTAAAGCTCGCGCCCGATCCGATCAATGTCTCGATTTTCTGGTTACTACGTCGTGAAATTTTCGACTTCTCGTTATTCAGGCCTAGCACGTGATACCTCTTTGACAATTAGCGTGATGCGATTTGATCATTCCAGGGCAGCGTTTGCTCAATAACCCCGGATTTGCTGGATAGCTTAATTTTGACCCGCTGCGGTTTGAATCCCTTCGGCAGCATGATCGAACCTGTTAGCTGCTGGAAGTATCTGAAGGAAAACGCCTGTCCTGCTCCGATGGATTCGGGTACCAGTTTGTTCCAGCTTACAACCCGCAGGGTATCGCCACTGACGCCCTCCAGCTCAAAGCTCATGGTGCCCTGACTGGTGGCCGCGCGATTCAGGTTTTGAGTCAGTGTAACAGTGTATCGCCAGCTGCCTGCAGATTCGCGCTGAAAGCTGGCTTCGTGGACGCTCAGTCCTTTGCGTTGACCGGTGGCCCCAACCAGGCGTTCATAAAAAGCCACATCGGCGCGCAAGGCCGAAATCTCTTCATCGCGGGCAACCAGACTATCTTGCAGCGATTTATTCGCTTCTACAGTAATTTTGTCAGCGATGCGCAAATCGACAATTTGCTGCTCGAGCCTCTGCACATCTTTGCGAGTGAGCTTGAGCTCATCGCTTAAACTGGAAATCTCGCGCTTGTGTTCGGTGCGATTGGGGTCGGCCTGATCGGCTCCGGTTTGCCAACTGAACCATGATGCAGTTAGCAGGCTCACCAGCCATGCGACAGCAACCAGCGCGAGAACTAATGGCCGGTTGGGTTGGCGCTGAACAATGACAAATCGGGAACTGGACACGTAATAAGCTCAGAGGAATGACTTCGTATAACCTTCAGCCGAGATTGGGTCAAGGCAGGCAACTATACTGTAGAGAGGATTAACCGGAGGTATTTATGACCGAGGCACACCTATTTGCATTGGGTTTAGCGCTGGCCTGCCTGGCTGGTGTTCGTGTTTACCTTACCGTTTTTGGTCTGGGCCTTGCAGCTTGGCTGGGTTGGGTCGATTTACCCGCCAATTTGCAAGTGGTTAGTGACCCCTGGGTGCTTTGGACCGCAGGCGCGCTGACGGTAATTGAATTTGCCGCCGACAAAATTCCGGGAATCGACTCGGGCTGGGATCTAATCAATACCTTGGCGCGTGTGCCGGCGGGTGCTTTTCTGGCTAATGCCGCCATTGCGCCAACCGATGAGTGGAACGTGGGCGCTTTGGCGTTAGGAGGTACCGCAGCCTTGGCCATTCACACCCTCAAAAGCGGCGCGCGGGTGCTGATAAATCATTCGCCCGAGCCGGCAAGCAATTTGGCCGCGTCGGTGGGCGAGGATATCCTGGCGATATCCACATTGAGCTTGGTGTACGCGCACCCATGGTGGGCGCTGGCTATTTTCCTCAGCGCATTTGTGGCTTTTGTACTGACTGTTGTGCTGCTGTTCCGGGGCGCGCGCGGCGTTTTACGGACGGTATTCTCGCCGCGTGTCTCCGAGCCGAAAATGTAAACCTTTTTCAACTTAAACCATCACCCTGTATCGCTCAGGCATCATGACTGGTTGTTTTTTGAGAAATCAAATTGTTTTGAGTGGCTGCGCCGAAAACTACCCGGCTTTAACCGAATCCGCTAGCCTCCGGGCTGCGCGTCAGGTCTGTATCCGGGTGAACCGGATGAGATCCGGTGTCTGGGATATCAACACCTTGGCCTGGCTGGGCGAATGTCTGGCACCGCTCTGCGCTGCGCTTAGCCAAGAAGGACATGCAGTGATTGCGGTAGAGTTAGGCGCGATGCGCGAACACATAAATGTGTGCCTGGAGCGCCAGCGATTGCCCGATCTGGCGCAGGGCGCAAGAATCTACCAGTGCACGCTGTTGGTTGAGTTGGCCCTGAGTAGCGGCCAGCCGGTGGCCTGTATACCGACTGATGGCGCAGCGCAATAAAAATTGTCAATAATTCAGATTTTGTGTCTGCTGACGCTATGATGTATTCCAAAGTGGCCTGAGATTTAGCGATTAACGTTTCAGTCTTCATGCTCTCCACACTTTTCCTTTGCCAAACTCCGGCGATGCTCCATTGCGATAAATAATTTATGTCCTTGCTTAGTTCGCGTCTTTATCTGCTGTCAGCCCAAAAAGATCGAGCGGCCAAGCTTGGCTCCTTGCTGAGTACGCACGGCTTTGAGGTCGAAACACTGTCCGAAAAAGCCGAGTTTCTTGAGCTGCTCGGGGCCTTGCCGGCTGACATCGTGGTTATTGACGAAGATTTTTCTGCGGAAATCGCCGAGATCACTGCCGGCATCGGTCCTATTCGCGGCAACGCGAACCAGCCACTGTCGGTAGTCATGATTGGTCACACCAATGGTGACGAAGTGGCATCGAAGATCAGTGCCAAACGTGCTGGAATTGACCTTTTTGTCTCGGCACAGTTGGAACTTGAAACGATCGCGCTGAAGATTCGCGCTCAGTTTTCAAGCGGGCAAGACGCGCCCTACCGGGTATTAATTGCCGAAGATGATCGAAGTCAGGCGATGTTCGCTGAAAGCGTTCTGCGGGGCGCAGGTATGGAAACCCAAATAGAGCTCGAGGCGCTTAATGTGTTGCCCGCTCTTTCAAAGTTCAAACCTGATTTGATTTTGATGGACTTACACATGCCTTCTGCAACGGGCACCGAGCTGACTTCGTTGATTCGTGAAAGCGAAGAATTTGTGCACATCCCCATTGTGTTTTTGTCGGGTGAGGTCGATCCGGATGCGCAGTTTGAGGCGCTTGATGCCGGCGGCGATGATTTTCATTCCAAACCAATCCGGCCAAAGCACTTGATCGCCAGCGTCAAAAGTCGGATTCGTCGCTATCGCGCCCGTGGCATCGCGCAACGCGCCGCTCCACCCAGCGAAGGCCTGTTGACCCGTGCAATATTCATTGACCAGCTCGACGGCATCGTGCAAAGCGCGGACGAGCGGCGTCACGGAGCGTTGTTTTTCCTGGATCTGGAGAATGTGGCCAGCCTGCGCGAAAAACTGGCGCTCAGCGCCTTTGAGCGCGCTCATGTAGCGATCCAGGAGGCGCTATTGGCATTAAAGCCGAACATGAGCCTATGCCGATTCGCGGACGGCGGTTTTCTGGTTTTGATGCGCGATTGCCCGAAAGACCGGGCCATAGAAGAGGGTCGCGAACTGCGTCAAGCGATATCCGCGCGCCCCATTTCGATTGATGGCCAGAGCATTAACTTGCTGTGTTCGGTGGGTGTGTGCGATTTGCGCCATAAGCTGGAAAACTCCGGTTCGCTGCTTAATATGGTTGAGCGTTTAGCGCGCGAAGCGCGGCGTGACAAGGAACGTATCAAAGAATTCGTGCCGCTCGACGCCATTGAGTTAGCGCGCCAGGAGGCTTTGGTTGAGGATATGCGCAATGCGATGGGTGAGGGCCGCTTGTCGCTGCTGTTCCAGCCGATTGTTGCGGTTGCCGGTGGCGATGCGTCTCAATATCAGACGCTTGTTCGAATGGATTCCGAAATATCCGGTCGACTCACCGCAGCTGAAATTGTTCCAGCTGCCGAGCGCAGTGGGTTCATTGTAGAAGTGGATCGTTGGGTTTTAACCGAGTCGATGGCGCATATCCGTCAAGCCAAGGATCAAGGCCAGCAGATGCGTTTGTTTATCACCCAATCGCCGAAGACCCTAGCTCAACGCGATCAGGCGGATTGGCTCAGTGCCCAGTTGGAGCGGCACCAGATTGATGGTTCCTCACTGGTGCTGGAGATCCGGTTTGATGACGCGGCGATGCATATTGGTACGCTTAAAGGATTCTGCGCCCAGATGCTGCCATCCGGGGTTGAATTTTGCCTCGCCCAATGCAGTGCCGGGCCTGACCTGGACTCTCTGATCGGCCAGTTGCCGTTGAAGATGATCAAGCTTTCTCAACGCTACTCGGCGAGCGAAATGGACAGTAATCAGGCTAGCGAGGTGCGGCAGATGATCGATCAGGCGCACGCCAGAGATCTGCAGGTAATTGGTCCCGGTGTGGAAAATGCGCAAAGTGCGGCAACGCTTTGGATGAGCGGAATCGATTTCATTCAGGGCAATTTGGTGCAGCGGGCGGACACAAAGCTGAATTTTGACTTCCACCAAGCCATACTATGACGCATGTCGGCAAACATAACGCCTAATGCGCTAAAGATCGCCCAGCTCGCGCTGGCCGCCAGTTTTGGAGCATTGCTGGCACTGTTCGCTGCCGATGCGCTCAAAGACCACGCTTTGATGGTTGTCGGCATCATCTCTGGCCTGTTGGCCACTATTGCGTTGGTGCTATTCGTCGTCGGATTCCGGCAACGTGCGGCGCTTCGGCATGAGGCGCAAATTCAGGCCGAAGATCGGCACGAACTCCTGCAGTCGATGGAACGCGAGCTGGAAAAGCATCGCAAACTCGAAGTGGAGTTATCCGAAGCTAAGCGCGCTATCGAATCAGCGATGATGGCCAAGGGCGAGTTTCTGGCGACCATGAGCCACGAGATCCGCACCCCCCTGAACGGCATATTGCCGATGCTCGATTTGCTGCTGAACGCCAGGCTCGCGCCCGAGCATCAAGACCTGGTGCGCACCGCTCACGGATCGGCCCGGCAGATGCTGCGTATCGTCGATGACATTTTGGATTACTCCAAACTGGAAGCAAACAAAGTTGAGCTCGAGACGACCGCGTTTAATTTGCGTGAGGTTGTTGAGTCGGTGATGCACCTGATGCAAAAGCCGGCAGAGAACAAAGGCCTACTGCTAAATCTAAACTTGGAGCCGAGCGTGCGTTTGGCGGTTCGTGGTGATCCGACCCGTTTGCGTCAGGTGTTGACCAACCTGTTGAGCAATGCCGTTAAGTTCACTCAGCGCGGAAAAATTGTCGTCAATGTGCGCCGCTTAGGCGAAACCCGACTGCAACATCGCTTACGATTTGAGGTGGTGGATAGCGGCATCGGCATCCCCACAGAAAAGCAAAGTCAGCTATTTAATCCGTTTACTCAGGCCGATACCTCAACCACGCGTCTGTATGGTGGCACCGGCCTGGGCTTGGTTATTTGTCGGCGCATTACCGAATTGATGGGTGGCACGATCGGCGTTACCTCATCGCAAGGTCGGGGCTCAACGTTCTGGTTCGAGATTCCGCTGCTCAAGGCCGTCGGCGATTTGCCAGCCGGCAAAAAAGAGCTTGATGGCGCCAGGTTGCTGTTAATTTCAGCCGACACTGTTTTTTGCGAGCGATTCCAGTACGCCACTGCCAACTGGGGCGTGCGTTGTTTGCAGGTCGCCAATATCGCCGAAGCGCTGCACACCATGCGCAGCGCAACGGCCCGACCAAACGATGGCTTTGATATGGTCGTCGCCGATCTCGATGGCGGCGTCAGTTTGCCCCCCCTGCTGCGCAGTCTTTCGCGCTCTGCTGAGTTGTTGGATACGCGAATTCTCGCGCTTTTCGGCAGCAATGGTGAACCCAGAGATATCGTCTGGAAAGGCCCGATGTCTTCGGTACCGCGTTCATTGGCAGCCAATGAATTACGTAAAGTGGCGCTTGAGCTATTGGCCCAACTTCCGGAATCCGATGAAGAAGAGGGTGAGTCGCGTAGCGGTGAGTCTGCTACTGCGATCAGCGCTCTTGATGGCACACCGTTGAGCGGACTAGGCCGTCGCGCCCGGGTCTTGCTGGTCGAAGACAACCCGGTGAATTTAATGGTGGCGCAGAAACTCATCGGTCTGATGGGCTTGCACGTCGACAGTGCAGGCGATGGTGTGCGTGCGCTGGAGCGAATGACGGTTGGCGGATTGGATTTGGTGCTCATGGATTGCCAGATGCCGGTCAAAGACGGGTACACGGCAACCACCGAGTGGCGAAATTATGAGGCCGAGCGGGGTTTGCCGCGCTTGCCGATTATTGCGATGACGGCTAATGCGATGGCCGGTGATCGACAAAAGTGTATCGAAGCCGGCATGGATGACTACGTCGCAAAACCGATTGACCGATTGCAGCTTGAAGCAGTGATGACTAAATGGCTGCAGCGCGCAGATATGAAGCGCATCGTGATGGCCAGCCGGGCGATGGCCAAAAATGTATTTCCGCCGGACAAAGACGCTGCAAGCGAAGCTCAGCTTGCGGAAGTGCCGCCGCCAACGGTCGACGATGCGCCGGTGCCCGATGTCCACGCCAACAACAGCAATTCATTTAGTAATTTTCTGCAGACCAAGGCGAGTATTGCCAGTCGCTTCAAGCAGGAGCCGACGCCGGATATCAGCCCGAGCCCTCAAGTCATTGATGGCGGGGTACTTAATGAATTGAAAGAGGTCATGGGTTCGGATTATCTGAAACTAATTCGCGTGTTTTTGGAAGACGCCCCCATCCATATTGCGCGCCTGGAAGAAGCGGTTAGTAGCAATCAACATAGTGGATTGATCGCCCCGGCACATACGCTTAAATCGGCCAGTGCGAATCTAGGCGCAATTGCCTTATCCGAGGCGGCAGCCAAACTGGAAATCGGCGCGAAACAGGGCATGTTGTCGCGTCCGGCGGTTGCGGTTGCGGTTATTGACGCCGAGTTCCGCCGCGCGCGGATGCTACTTGAAAAGCTGCTCAACGAGCCGGGCTAGACAAGGTTCTTAAACCTTGGTCTGCAGATAAGCTGCTTCACCCAAACGTTCAATCAGGCTGAGCTACGTTTCGATCCAGTCGATGTGTTCTTCTTCGGACTCAAGAATGTTTTCGAAGAGCTCGCGCGACGTGTAGTCAGCGGCTTCTTCACAATAGGCGATTCCCGCTTTCAGGTCCCGCAACGCGGCGAGCCTCATTTTCAAATCCCAGACCACAGCTTCTTTCGGCGAAATGATTGTCAATAAGATTCAGGGGATTAATGTATCGCCGATTTCCGCCCGCGCAGCCGGCGCCAGTTGGCGCAGGGCCCGGGCATAGACCTGGCGTTTAAAGCGCACGACGTTTTCGATCGGATACCAGAAGTCGACCCAGCGCCAATGGTCAAACTCGGGCTTTTCGCAGCGATCAAAGCGCAAATCGGTCTCTGCTCCTTCAAATTGCAGCAAAAACCACACCTGCTTCTGCCCGATACAAACCGGCTTGTTATTGCGCCGGATGCAATGCTGCGGCAGGCGATACTTCAGCCAGCCATGAGTACTGGCGAGCACCCGCACATGTTCAGGATCAAGCCCGGTTTCCTCGCGCAGCTCGCGATACATGGCCTCTTCCGGGGTCTCATCGGTGTTCATACCACCTTGCGGAAACTGCCAACCATCGCGGTTGACACGCCGCGCCCAAAACAGCCGACCATCCGACCGCATCAGAACAATGCCCACGTTGGGGCGGTAACCGTCTGGATCAATCACGAGACGGATCTCCAAAAATCTATGTCCTGACTCTGCCACATCGACCAAGTGGAAAACAAGCAAGGCCGCACACAATGGGGGGTTCTTAGCGCAGCGGGTCAAAATGCTTTGACACACGGCGCCGGGCTGTGGATAATTTGCGGCCCCGTCTGCAAAGACGGGCGTTCGGCTATGTAGCTCAGCCGGTTAGAGCACAGCACTCATAATGCTGGGGTCGGTGGTTCGAGTCCACCCATAGCCACCATCTCAAAAATCTTTACCTCCCAGAACAGTTCAAGACATGCGCAAAGCCGCGTGCCTACTTGTTTTGCGTGTTCTAGCGGAAAGGCGCCAGGGGTTCATGCCGTAGAATTCAGGCATCTCTAAACCGTGTACAAAGACTCGTCGAGTTCGGCCTCGCCCGGCTGCAATATCTACATCGGCCGCGGCGCGACCGGAGGGCTATGGACGAACACCGGCCCGGAACCTAAGATGACACTCGGTGAATTTGCGCTCAGACCCTAAGGGCGCAAAACATCTAAGCCTCGGCTTCAATCCTGACCGGATTGAAGAGAAAACCCCTAACAATCGCTTTCTGTGACACTGATTGCTTATTCAGTGTCTGGCCTGACCCGAATTCAGTTCGTAAAGCAATAGAGCAATACAGAATCATCATGAGCGATTTCGTTTGGTATGTCCTCGTCGGCTTCGTTGCGCAAGTGATTGATGGGTCTCTTGGAATGGCATATGGCGTCACGGCGTCTTCTCTGCTGCTGGGTTTTGGCATACCGCCCGCAGTGTCGAGCGCTACGGTTCACGCAGCAGAGTGCTTCACGACAGGCGCTTCGGCCGTCTCACACAAGGCGTTCGGAAACGTCAATCGCTTGCTATTCCGGAGTCTGCTGGTTCCCGGAATTATTGGAGCGGTCCTGGGGGCGTACATCCTTTCAAGCATTCCCGGTGACGCAATCAAGCCCTACATAGCTGGCTATCTGCTGATCATGGGGTGCGTCATCATTCTCAAAGTGTTCCGCAGTTTTCCACCTCGAAAAGTGACTACGCATCTTGCCCCGCTTGGTTTTTTCGGAGCCTTTCTGGATGCCTTGGGTGGCGGTGGCTGGGGCCCCATAGTGGCGAGTAATTTGATTGTCCGGGGCAACGATATTCGTGAAACGGTTGGCACCGTTAATACGGTTGAATTTTTTGTTACCCTCGCTGCATCGATAACCTTCATCCTAAGTATTGGCCTGAGTCACTGGTCGATCATTCTGGGTCTGGCGGTCGGTGGTGTATTGGCTGCTCCGATCGGGGCATGGGCGTGCCGGCGCATCCCCGTCAAACCGTTCATGATTCTTGTCGGTGTTGTGCTGATCGGTTTGAGCCTCAGAACGATACTTATCCACTACGGCATGACTTAGTAGTCAGACCATCAAAATAGTCGCAATATACGCCCGTCCGGGCCCACCTTTTTCAAAGAGGTCGTTTGCCGGTTCTGTGAACGAAAAGGGCCTATGTATCGTCAGCCTGAGGTCGGGAATTCCGGAACAGCGTATGCGGACGTGGCGCCCGACCTAACTACTTATTCGTTGCGTGGCGTCTGAGAATTAATCGAGCTTGTGTAAAGCGCGGCAATCAAATCAGACTGAGTGATGATGCCGCAGAGCTTCTGTTCAGCATCGACTACCGGAACATGGTGTACGCCCTTGTCTGATAGTAGCGGCACTAGAAATGCTATCGACTCATTTTCGCTTACGCTAAAGACATCACGCACCATAATCTCTTCGACACGCCGAGGCTTTGTTTTATCCATGGTGCGCTGGGGGTTGATAAACTCTGATAGCCGTTCCGAAAAATCTTCATAAGTTTTCAGGTTGGCTCGTTTGAGAAAATCCACCAGTGAAATCACGCCGACTATGTGATGCGATTCGTTTATGACGGGTAGGATTTTCACCTTATGCAGTCGTAATGTTGCCCATGCATCATCCAGCCGGGTTTCAGGCGTTACCGTACGCACGTCTCTGCTCATGATATCGAGGCAACGCACCTCACTGAATTTTCGATTATAGGCGTGCTGTTGCGCGTACGAAAAAACGGTTGATAGATCTTTGCTGGTGATGTTCAGATAGGCATTGTAATCACCGAGCGCCTTCTTTAAGTCTTCTGCGCTAATGCCCAGGCGCTGCAACGGGCTCGGGTCATTGTGCTTGTGAATGGGGTCTGTCTTGACCGGTGGTTTTACCGGGTACTCTTTTTTTAACCAGAAGCGATGTATCAATACGCCAATTGCCAACAAGCTCAAAACATTTAATAACACCGGAATGAACACATAATCGAACCTGCCTACGGCATCGGCACCCATGATAATAGGCACTAACGACGCCGCGCCGCCGGGTGGATGTAGGCATCGCAGCACATACATCATGCCTAGAGAAAGGCCGATGCAGGTTGCCGCCTGCAAGGCCATGCTCAACGGCAGCATGGCGCAAAGCACACCGATGGTGGCGGGCATTATATGCCCCATGACCAGCGCATAGGGTTGGGTGAGCGGGCTATTCGGAATGGCAATGACCAGCATCACCGATGCGCCCATTGAGGCAACCAATAACATGTGCGGGGCGACACTGGCCTGAGGAATTATCCAGCTGCTGATGCCGGCGGTAACGGCAATGGCCACAAAACTGGCGATGGCTGCCGGAAACCATTGGCGAATTGTCTGCACGCTGGCCGCCGGTGCATCGCGCCAAAGGCGAAGGAAAAAATTCAAAAGCGCCCCCTCATTGTAATCGAGCATACCGAACCAGTAGTGGTTCGATATGCTATCGGACTGCAGAGCAAATTTTAAACAGGTTCAAAACGCCCCATGAAAAACCGCAGCATTTGTGGTTCATATGTAAATCGCAAACCCCTGACCTGGGATGCATGCTCCATCACTTCGATGACCGACTCGGCGACTACGTCCATGTGCGCTTGTGTATACACGCGGCGTGGAATGGTCAAGCGCACCAGTTCAAGCTTGGGCATATAGTTTTCGCCGGTGTCCTTGTCGCGTCCAGCGGAAACCGCTCCGCGCTCCATCGCCCTTACCCCGGATTCGACATACAAGGCTGCAGCCAATGCTTGAGCCGGAAACTGGTCCTGCGGGATATGCGGGAGCATGCGCTTGGCATCCAAAAAAACGGCATGGCCACCGATGGGGCGAACGATGGGAACTCCGGCATCGGCTAATTTATTCCCCAGATACTCCACCTGACCCACGCGGGCACGAATATGGTTGGCTTGTACACTTTCTTCAATGCCGATTGCTAAGGCTTCCATATCGCGTCCAGCCATTCCGCCGTACGTGTGTAAGCCCTCGTAAACAACAACCAGCTCACAGGCGCGCTCGTATAGCTTTTCATCATTCATTGCTAAAAAACCGCCGATATTGACGAGCGCATCTTTTTTAGCCGACATGGTGGCAATGTCAGTGAGGCTGCACAGTTCATACACAATATCCTTGACGCAGCGATCCTGATAACCGGCTTCACGTTGTTGGATGAAGTGGGCGTTCTCGGCTACACGTGTCATATCGTGAACCAAATAGATATCATGGTGGTCACACCATGCGCGAAGTTCGCGTAAATTTTGCATCGAGATGGGTTGGCCGCCTGCCATATTCACGCACGTCGCGATGCAAATATAGGGGATCCGGTCAGCTCCGACTTCCTCTAACAAAGCATTGAGCTTATTGAAGTCAACATTACCTTTAAACGGATATTCCGATTGCGCGTCATGCGCTTCATCAACAATCACATCCACAAAACGCGCACCGGCCAGCTCTTGATGCAAGCGTGTTGTGGTGAAATACATATTGCCGGGAACATAATCGCCCGGTTTGATCAATATCTGGCTGAGAATATGTTCCGCCCCCCGCCCTTGATGTGTGGGTACGGTGTAGCGGTAGGAATAATGCGTTTCGATTGAATCGCGCATGTGATAAAAGTTGCGACTTCCAGCATAGGCCTCATCGCCCATCATCATGCCGGCCCATTGGCGGTCACTCATGGCGCTGACACCCGAGTCGGTTAACAAATCGATGTATACGTCGTCGGACCGGAGGAGGAATGTGTTGTAACCGGCTTCTTTGATCGCGGCTACACGTTCCTCATGTGTCGTCATTTTGACCAACTCAACCATCTTGATTTTGTAGGGTTCAGCCCACGAACGCTTCCTCATAAGAGACTCCAAAAAATATTTCAGCGCCTGTGGTTTGTGCGATTGATCAGCCGGACAGCATTTGACCTGTCAGATCAACTCTCAAACCAACTTTATGGGGGGTGTGGCCAGCGCATTGAGCACAGGAGAATGCTATTGATAGGGGAGGGCTCAAGATATGATCAGGATCAAATACTGGGTAGATATTCAAGATTTGCCGCTTCCCTGAACAGGCAGCATGGGCGACGGTACTCAGCGTACCGCGTCCACTGTCACTTTATGGGCTCAGGGTTTGATTATCTGCCGGCGTATCGCTGATGCTAATTGGACGTTTCTGCGTCCGCTGCGTCAGAAACCGGAATAAGCAGAACAGATCGTAACGCCGCAGCGCCATGTATTCGCTCCTGCTGCTTTTGGTCAGGCAACGGAAATCGTGAATCCACGCCGGTAACATCGTAGCCCAGAGTTTTAAAATACTCAGCCAGCAAAGCCGCACGGTTGCCAGCTAGTTCAATGGTGCCGCCACCGTCACTGCTTGCCCGCCCTTCCAGTCGCAAACGGGTGATCTCATGCCGTGAAAAGGACCAGGCAATATCTTCCAGTAGTGCTATCTGTGCGGTAGTCAGCTCAGACTGTCCCGCATTGAAATAGATAAGCTGTGCGGTCGGCGCGGGTGGAATGACACGAACAGTCAGTTTTGGGTACTTAACTTGAAGAGCCCGCTCCAGCGAATGCATGGTGCTCAGGGAAATAGCCTGATCCAATTGAACTCTAACGGTCAGGTTCGCCGAGCCCGCATCATAATCTACCTCCACCGGAAAAAATGTCAGCACATCGAGCTCGGCTTTAATATCCGACGATTTGACGCGATCTATCACCTCGGGGCGGTAATCAAGAATTTTCGCCGCAACCGGTGATCGATTCAGCTGCGCCGGGTTCGCCAGAATTAACGGCGTAACGTGCAAATCGACGGCAGTTCCCGTTTTGTCCTGGATGCTGCCGAGTAATTCGGCTCTGACTTCGGGCGCATAATCGGTCATTGCGATGGTTACATCTACGCGCAGTTTCCCGGGCCCTGTTTCAAGTACCTGCAAGTCCAAAATCTTTCCGCGCACTACTTGAGTTGAGTCAACAATGGCTTGTCTTGCATCGCGTGTATAGGCAGAAAGCCGCGCAATATCCTGCAGCGAGAAAAACAGCGGCCAGCAAAGGGGAATGACTACGAGCAAAATGACAACGCTTTGCCACATGAGTGCTTTGCGCCAATTGTTTCGATTAAATCCGTACCAGATGGTGATCATGGTGACGCTCAAACTGATCGCCACGATATTCGTTAAAAACAAAAGCAGCGCGCCCGTGGTTACCGATGCATCCGCCGTCGCAATACCAAAACCTACGACGGTCATGGGAGGCATCAATGCGGTTGCTATTGCCACACCGACAATGGCGCCGCCCTTTCCGCGAACAAGCGCGTAGCCACCAGCTAAACCGGAAAACGTCGCAACCATTAAGTCAAAGAGGTTGGGGCTGGTTCGCGCCAGAATTTCCGGCGTTGCTTCTTTTATGGGTGAAAATAGAACTACGCCGATGGAGATAATCAGCGCTACGCCCATTCCTCCGAATAGCCCCACACTAGCGCTCGCAACGCGGCTTGGATTCAGCGTGGTCAAGCCCAGGCCGAGCCGGACAATCGGTGCCATTAAGGGCGAGACCAACATGGCGCCGATGATGACAGCAGGCGAGTTGAGTAACAGGCCGGAAATGGCAATGCCGGCGCTGGCTGCACACATAAACAAATAATTGCCGCTGAGCTGACCATCTTCGTCTGATTGCTCAACGATGCGATCGTGTTCAACCCCCTTTTTGCGCAGCGCCCACCACCGGGCAGCTGCGATGCGAAGCGTTGAAGATAGTCCCATATATTTGCTCCAGAGAATCCATTAGCGGTTGACACAATCCAGGCGCTACCCGGTCGATCTTTTTTGGGCGATCGAATCCATAGGCTATCGGCACCTATTCAATGGACTTTAGGACAGAGGCAGAACCCAGGGGAAGAGTCTGTAGTCAATATTTCGGGGAAGTGAGTGTTCGCTGATTAGTTCATGCGTCACCCGGAACCCGCACCCAGCCTTCCATCAGCACCCGCGCGCTGCGACTCATGATCGCTTTGCGGACCTGCCATTGTCCGTCGACTTGCTGCGCTTCGGCGCCCACAGTGAGCGTGCCGCTGGGATGACCAAAGCGGACGCTGTTTCGAGCGCCACCACCGGCTGCGGTATTTACTAAGGTGCCGGGAATTGCTGCGGCGGTGGCGATGGCCACTGCAGCAGTGCCCATCATCGCGTGATGCAGTTTGCCCATGCTCAGCGCGCGCACCAATAGATCTATGTCGCTCGCGCTAATGTGTTTGCCACTGGATGAGGTGTAATCGCGCGCCGGTGCGACAAAAGCGACCTTGGGCGTGTGCTGGCGTTTGGCCGCTTCCGATACGTTGTTGATTAAGCTCATACGTACCGCGGCGTGGGCACGGATTGATTCGAATAACTGCAAAGCGGCCGCGTCGCTGTTGATTGCGTCTTGCAACTCGGTGCCGTTGTAATCAATGTCGGCCGCATTCACAAACACGGTGGGGATGCCGGAATTAATCATCGTCACTTTGAGGCTGCCGATGCCGGGCACCTCGAGCTGATCGGTCAAATTGCCCGTTGGAAACAACGCGCCGCCGTCTTCGCCTTCATCGGCCGGGTCGATAAATTCCAACACGATTTCAGCGGCCGGAAAGGTGACCCCGTCGAGTTCAAAGTCGCCGGTCTCCTGCACCTCGCCATTTTGAATCGGCACATGCACAACAATGGTTTTACCGATATTGGCCTGCCATACGCGCACCGCGAATGTTCCGTTTTGCGGTAAACGCGCACGATCGATAAAACCCTGAGCAATCGCAAACGGGCCCACCGCGGTACTTAAGTTGCCGCAGTTGCCACTCCAGTCGACAAAGGCGCTATCAATCGCCACTTGTCCGTACAGGTAATCCACATCGTGATCGTCTCGCATGCTTTTGCTAATGATCACGCATTTGCTGGTGCTCGATGTCGCCCCGCCCATGCCATCGGTATGCTTGGCATAGGGGTCGGGACTGCCGATCACGCGCATTAATAATCGATCGCGCGCACTACCGGGCACCTGAGCGGCATCGGGTAAATCGAGTAGCCGAAAAAACACGCCTTTCGAAGTGCCACCGCGTATATATGTGGCCGGGATGCGTAACTGCGGAGCGTGGCTCATGGCTCAGGCGACCTTGCTGGATTCAAGAAAGTCCTGGGCGAAGCGCTGCAACACGCCGCCGGCTTCGTAAATGGATACTTCTTCGGCGGTATCCAGGCGACAGATCACCGGCACCTCGATGCGCTCACCGTTGCGCCGCGTGATGATCAACGTGAGCTGTGCGCCGGGTGTGCGATCGCCGAGTACATCGTAGGTTTCGGTCCCGTCGATGTCTAAGGTCTTGCGCGTGGTGCCGGGTAAAAACTCTAAGGGCAAAACACCCATGCCAATTAAGTTGGTGCGATGAATGCGTTCAAAGCCTTCAGCGACGATGACCTCAACGCCGGCCAAGCGCACACCTTTGGCTGCCCAATCACGTGAGCTGCCCTGTCCGTAATCGGCTCCGGCAATAATGATTAAGGGTTGACCGCGTTGCATATACGTTTCGATCGCTTCCCACATCCGCATCACCTCGCCCTCAGGCTCTAAGCGCGCCAAGGAACCCTGGCGCACGCTGCCGTCGTCATTGCGCACCATTTCATTAAATAATTTCGGATTGGCAAAAGTCGCGCGCTGCGCGGTGAGATGATCGCCGCGATGTGTTGCATAGGAATTAAAGTCTTCTTCAGGCAAACCCATTTTCGCCAGATATTCACCGGCTGCACTGCTGGCCATAATGGCGTTCGACGGTGAGAGATGATCCGTCGTGATGTTATCGCCCAGCACCGCCAGTGCGCGCAGGTTTTTCATCGTGCGCGGTTTGGCCAGTGCGCCTTCCCAATACGGCGGGCGGCGAATATAGGTACTCATCTCGCGCCACGCATACAGCGGCTCGGCTTTTTCGCCGGTCTCTACGGCGATGGTAAACATCGGGTCGTATACCTTACGGAACTGCTCGGGTTTGACCGCACTTTTTACGATGGCATCAATTTCGGCATCGCTAGGCCACAAGTCTTTGAGCACAATCGGCGTGCCGTCGGCGCGGTGGCCGAGCACATCGCGCTCAATATCAAAACGGATGGTGCCGGCAATCGCATAAGCAACCACCAGCGGCGGCGACGCGAGGAATGCCTGTTTGGCATAGGGGTGAATGCGCCCATCAAAATTCCGGTTACCCGAAAGCACCGCTGTGGCGTACAGATCGCGTTCGATAATCTCCTGCTGGATTTTGGGATCCAGCGCGCCGCTCATGCCATTACAGGTGGTACAGGCAAAGCCGACGATGCCAAAGCCCAGCTTTTCGAGCTCGTCTTTAAGACAGGCTTCTTCTAAGTACAAAGCAACCGCACGCGAACCCGGTGCGAGTGAGCTTTTCACCCAGGGCTTGCGCACCAGGCCCAGCTCATTGGCCTTGCGCGCGAGCAAACCGGCTGCGATCACATTGCGCGGATTGGATGTGTTGGTGCATGAGGTGATGGCAGCTAGAATGACCGCGCCATCGGGCATTTTGCCTTCGGCTTCCTGCGCTTTGGCCGCGTCTAAATTTCCGGCGATGCCTTTGGCGGCCAGTTCGCTGGTGGCCACCCGGGCATGTGGATTCGACGGGCCGGCCATAGTGCGCACCACGCTGGCTAGATCAAAGCTTAAGCTCCGCTCATAGCGGGCATTGACCAAACTGTCGGCCCACAGACCGGCGGTTTTGGCATAGGTTTCAACCAAGCCTACCTGCTCATCGCTGCGACCTGTCAGGCGCAGATAATCGAGGGTGTTGTTATCGATAAAGAACATTGCCGCGGTCGCGCCGTATTCGGGTGCCATATTCGAGATCGTCGCCCGGTCGCCCAAAGTCAGCGCGGCAGCGCCTTCGCCGCGAAATTCTAAATACGCGCCGACCACTTTTTGATGGCGCAAAAATTCGGTGAGCGATAACACAATGTCGGTAGCGGTGATGCCCGGCTGCGGCTTGCCGCTGAGTTCAACACCGATAATGTCGGGCAGACGCATCCACGAAGCGCGGCCCAGCATGACGCTTTCGGCTTCCAGGCCACCCACGCCCACGGCGATCACCCCGAGTGCATCGACATGCGGTGTGTGGCTGTCGGTACCCACGCATGTATCCGGAAACGCCACGCCGTCTTGCACGTATACAACCGGCGACATTTTCTCCAGATTGATCTGGTGCATGATGCCGTTTCCGGGCGGAATCACATCGATATTGCGAAAGGCTTTTTTGGTCCAATCAATAAAATGGAAACGATCGGCGTTCCGGCGATCTTCAATTGCGCGGTTCTTTGAAAACGCGTCCGGATCAAAGCCGCCGCATTCCACGGCCAGTGAGTGATCAACAATCAGTTGCACCGGAACCACCGGATTGACCTGCGCTGGATCGCCGCCCTGCGCAGCAATGGCATCGCGCAGACCGGCTAAGTCCACCAGCGCGGTTTGGCCGAGAATATCGTGAGTCACCACCCGCACCGGAAACCACGGGAAATCGCGATCGCGCTTACGCTCAATCAGCTGGCGCAGGCAGTCTTCGAGAATGTCTGTATCGCAACGTCGAACCAGATTTTCGGCAAGCACCCGGGAGGTGTAGGGCAATTCATCCCAGGCGCCGGGTTGCAATGAATCCACTGCTTCACGCGCGTCGAACCAGTCTAGTTTGGTGTTGAGGAGTGCTTTGCGGAACGCTGAGTTCATCGGAGGAATGCCTTGCTACTGCCAGAGCTACCCATTATCCGCAAAGCGCGTGCTGCCGTCACTTCGCGGGGGAATTGGGCAACAAAGCGATCACCGCGCGTTGGCGCTTGCTCAGCGACTTGCTAGCGTTTGGGGCCGTAAGTTACCGAGACCAGCAGGTCCTTGCGGTCTGTCGTGGGCGCAATGACCACCACGATGTTTTCGCCGGCTTTGCTGACATCCATTACGCCGCTATCTTCGGATTCGATCGATGTGGTTGCTTCCCAGCCCGCGCTTTTCAGGCCATTTTGAATGCGATCAAAGATGGGTTTGTAGTTGCCTTGCGCACGCATCGTGACAATCGCGCTCTGGCCCTGACGTACGATGCTATCCACCGCATAGTTGGCAGGCAGCGCAATCGACGCCGGAAAGTCAGCCGGAAGGCTGAGATTTTCGCCATAAATCGCCGGCATCTTCACGTGGCCTGTGTCGATCATCAGGCTCGTGCTGGGGCTGGCAACCACGGATTCTTCTGCGGCGGTGTCGTCCGGGTCGCTCTCGCCTGAGCACGCGGCCAGGCTCATGCAAAGACCAGCGGTCAGCACAGATTTACAGATGGGGTGAGACATGGCGTGAAACTCCTTTCGGCCTATCGCTGTACAACCGGGTTAAACGGCTGAGCCGGCTTTTTCCGGTCATTGATGGCGCTTTCGTTCAGTAATGATCGCATATTCATCTTCAGCCCGGCGCCGTGCTCGCTTAACCATTGATCCACACCTTGCCATTGCGGCATGCGTTTGGCCACTTCGCGCCAGAACGCGCTGGAATGATTGGCATGCACCATATGGCACAACTCATGAATCAAGACATAGCGCAGCGCGTCGGGTTCGCACAGAACCAGAGACAGATCCAGGGATATACGGTCCTGCGGCGACAAAGAGCCCCAGATTGAGCGCAACATCTTAAAGCCGACCGCACGCGGTGCTCTGGGTAGGCTGGCCAACTGCTGCTGAATTTCGCTTTGACAAAACTGTTGGGCCTGCTGCCGATAAAATTGTCCGAGGAGTTTTTGTAATTGAGCTGCGCTCGCCGTAGCCGGCGCAGTGATCATCAACTGGTCGGGCTGAAACTCGAAACTCAGAAAACGGCCCTCGCGCCAGAGAATTCGATGCGTATTGCCAAACAAGGTGACGCGCTCAACGCTTCGATCAAAAGCAGCGCCTTGCAAGCTCGCTTGTTGCTGCAGTTGTTGCAGGAGCCACTGTGCATTCTGCCGGATGAATCGTTCGGCGGCGGCCCACGAGGTTCGGGTTGGCGAGCTTACCCGCACGCCGCGATCATCGACGCTTAAGCGCATATTGCGACAGCGCCGGTCGCGCACCAGACGCACTTGAATGTGTTGATCGTCGCTCAACACGACGCTGCGCGATTCTTCCTGGAAGCGCTTTGGCTGAGATGCCGCAGAGCGTAGGAAGCCGAACACTAGTCGACCTGAGTAAACTTGAAGCAGGCCGCGAGCGCTTTATACAGCTCAGCTAATTCACCGCTAAACAGTGCGAAGCGCGCGTCCAATTCAGCAGCTACCGAATCGGCGTTATCGCCTTCTAGCTCACCAACGGCGCCATCAAGGAACTTAAGCTTGCGAATGACTAGATCGTCACCAATGACGAAACTGATGCGGTCGTTAAAAGTCAGTGCCAGCCGGGCAACCTGTTTACCTGCTTCCAAATGTTTTTGAATCTCTTCGGATTGCAATTGCTGGCGCTGGCACTTGATGATTGCGCCCTGATCAACCGGATCGCGTAATTCGCATTCCGAGCCGAGCTCAAATCCTTCCGGCAGCGCGGTCCCGCTCAGCCATGCCGTCAGCTGATTGCGAACGGAAACTTCGGCGTTAATTGCCAGCGCCGGAAAGCTGCCCATAGCGGTGCGCACATCGGAGATGAACGCTTCTGCGACTTTGCGGGAGCTGCTGTCAATTGCGATAAAACCGGCTTGCACGTTAACGCAGGCATTCAGCCGCGCCGGACGCACAAAAGCCTTTGGCAGCATTTCGTGAATCATGTCTTCTTTAAGCTGGCGCCGTGCCTTGCCACCCAGTGGCCGGGCCTGAGCCGTTTCAATTTCGACAATCTTTTTGTTCAGGGCCTCATTGACCACCGCCGCCGGCAGTAGTCGTTGTTCGCTGCCCTGAGTGATCCAGACCGACTGCGCGATGCGATGGCTGAATGCCGTGCTGTCACGTCCCATCGGCGGCACAAAGCCCGAAGAACGAAGTTCCAGTACGCCCACCGGCTTGAGCGGATGCTCGGCGAGGAGCTCCTCGATTTGATTGAATTTTTTTGCGGTTGCCGAAGAAAAACAGAAAAAACTTAAATTACTGAAAAACATAAATTCCTGTGTCGATCAGGGGTTCCAGATCGGGTCAAATGACTTTGGGTGAATAGGAAGTGCCGGGTTTACGTGAGCTGCCGATGAGTCGTCGTCGCCGGAAAGCCACGAGTGTAAGTCGGTTCTCATTGAAGGGTCCCGGCTGCCAAGGCTCAGAAAATCGAACAGCTTGCCATCGGATAATTGCGAGGGCCGAATATCAGCGAGCGCTTTGCTGATGTTTTCCAATCGGCCCGGGCTATCTTTTTCCCAGGCGTTCATCATGTTCCGCACGATTTTGCGCTGCAGGTTTTCCTGCGAGCCGCACAAATTGCACGGAATGATCGGAAAGCCCCTGGCACTCGCGAACTCGGATATATCGGATTCTTTGCAGTACGCCAGTGGTCGAATGACTACATGCTTACCATCGTCGCTGAGCAACTTGGGCGGCATACCGGAGATTTTTGAATGAAAAAACAGATTCAGGAAAAACGTCGCGATCAAATCGTCGCGGTGGTGTCCCAGCGCAATTTTGGTGAAGCCATTCTGTTCTGCATAGCTGTAAATGGCGCCACGTCGTAAACGCGAGCATAAAGAACAAAGCGTTTTACCTTCCGGTACGACGCGCTTGACCACCGAATAGGTGTCCTGCTCAATAATATGAAAGTTTACGCCGAGCTCTGAGAGGTATTGCGGCAGAACATGCTCCGGAAAATCCGGCTGCTTCTGGTCCAAATTGACGGCAACCAATTCAAAATTCACCGGCGCCTTGGCCTGCAGCTGCATCAGCATGTCGAGCAGTGTGTAGCTGTCCTTCCCGCCGGACAGGCACACCATGATCCGGTCGCCCTCCTCAATCATGTTGAAGTCGGCGATCGCTTGGCCGGTCAGGCGGCGCAGTCGTTTGTTGAGCTTGTTATGCTCAAAAGTTTGCTTGCGCAACTCGGCGGGGTTTACAGAGGCGTTCATTATTTACAGGATCAAGGAACTTCGGTCTATTGTAAGCCATCCGCGCCTCAAGGCTGCCCTTGACCGGCTCCATGGTCGCGGGTGTAAGCTCTGGGCATGAACTTCGACCCGTCGAGCCAGCTGGTTCGTAAGCTAAACGAATTGCGCATGGAGCACCGTGACCTAGATCAGGCGATCGACCGTCTGGCGGCCGATGCCACGCTCGATGAAGTGCAGCTCAAGCGCCTGAAAAAGCGCAAATTACGCATTCGCGATCAAATCACCTTTTTGGAAAGTCGGATGATTCCGGATCTGGATGCCTGAATTACGGCGCCGCCTGGGCTGGATCGGTGGCCGACGCGCTACCTGCGTCAGCTGAAATATGCGTAATCGTATGACGCAGATCGCGGCCCAGGATTAACTTGGCGTCCTTGTCCCAGCTCATCAATCGATCATCAAAATCGAGTTTCGCATTCGGACATAGCCACACTAACTTGAGTTCCCTGAGTTTACTGATAAATCCGCGAAACAATGATTTATCGAAAAATTCCGGTGCCGCTGGTGCATGTAACAAAGATAAGCGCTGTGCAGCCAGCTGACACAGATTTTCCAGTTCGCTGGAGCTCAATGTGCGCGGACCGTTTTTAACCAGTGTTGCAATGGCAATAAAGTAGCGCTCGAAGGCTTGTTGCAAACTGTGCGCAACCGCGCGCAGGCGGAACACTTCGTCGGTCTGGCCGGAGCCGCGGGTCAATACCGCACCTTCGTCTTCGGTGGTGGCAAACAACAGGCCTTCGGCGACATATAGGTCCATGGTTGCGTCTAAACGCGCTGCAAACTCGTCTGCAGTCCACGGCAAAAATAGTTCGTCCTGCAAAAACGGATAAATCGTACGGCCCAAACGCAAGACACCCACCCGGCTCATGCGGCGGTTGTTCTGGAAGCACAACGCGACAAACGAGGGAGCGGCGAACAAATGAATGACGTTATTGCGGAAGTAGCTCTGCAAAATTGCGGTATCACCTTCCATCGACAAAATATCGCCGAGCTTGTGCTGGGTGCGCTGCAGCACACCCATGCCTTCGCCGTAACGGATGACCTCTTCGGCGCTCATTGACGTTACCGTCAGTCGCTCGGAGAACGGCAGTGCTGAAAGCAATTTTTTCGATAGGTTGATTTGTACGATTAGATCCTGCTCGTCCATCGCGTGCTTAGGCGTTGAGAGAACGGTGAGTGCCAGCAGATTGATCGGGTTCACATCGGCAGCGCGATTGGTTTCGATCTGGATTTGCGTAGCAAGATCTTCGACTGCATGGTTAAACCATTTCGGACGCGTTTCCAGATTCGGCGGATTCTCGCGCCAGTCCGGAACATGCTTGGCCAGAATGTCATTCAAGAATATGGGCTGGCCAAAATTCACCGTCACCTGACCATAGTGCTTGCGCAAAATACCCGAAGCCGCGCGAATCAATGATCCGATCGATTCTTTTTCCTTCGGGCGACCGCTGAGTTCATCTAAATAAGACTTGCCTTCGACTAGTTTTTCGTAGCCGATATACACCGGCTGAAATACCACTTCGCGACGTGGCACGCGGAATACCGCGCGCAGCGTCATCGCCAGCATGCCGCCTTTGGGTTGCAGTAATCGCCCGGTACGCGAACGACCACCTTCAATGAAGTACTCAATAGGAAACCCGTTTGCTACCAGCTGTGCGACATATTCGCTGAAGACGGCGGCATACAGCTGATTGGATCGGAAACTACGACGCAGAAAAAACGCGCCGCCCTTACGCAGAAATGGCCCGACGATCGGCAGGTTCAAGTTGACCCCTGCGGCGATATGCGGCGGCACAATACCATGTCGATAAAGCAAATAGCTCAGCAGCAAGTAATCCATGTGGCTGCGATGGCAGGGCACATAAATGATCTCTTTGCCGGGGGCGATTTCTTTCAGCGTGTCGAGATGATGAATCTGCACACCGTCGTAAATACGATTCCAGAAAGCGGCCAAGGCAAAAGACGTCGAACGCACAACGGGATGCGAATAATCCGCAGCAATCTCCCAGGCATAGCGATAGGCCTTTTTCCATGAGTCGGCATACTTAGCGCCATCGCGTCGAGCTTGATCGGTCATCGCACGGCGTACCGGCTCAGCATCCAGAACCCGATCAACCAGCAAGCGCCGTGTCGATAAGTCCGGCCCGATTACCGCGGTGCGCACACGGCGAAAATGCGCGCGTAATACGCGTGAAACTTTACGTACCTGACGATCCGGGCTCGCGCTCTGGTCCGACAGGATATCTCTGATCGTGACACCCTCCGAAAAGCGCACCATCGTGTCGCGGCCGTTAAGCAAAATTGCGAGCAGCCGACGAAATCGTCCTACCAATGTCCAGTTTTCCGCAAATAAAACGCTGAACCAGCCCGACTGGCGATCCGGCGATCGTCCGACAAAAATGGACACCGGAACCAACTGAACATCCAAATCGCTTTTTAAACGATGGGCCATCAGCATTCGCGCCAAGGCATCGGAGTGGGTTTTATTTGCGGGTCGGCCAAGGCTGCTGTTGCGACGGCGGGACAGAGCCACGTAGGCACGACCACGGCCCAACGGATCGCCAGGCAATGCGTAAAGCGGTGAGGGCAGTCCGGCTTCCCGGCAGGCGCGGTCCAATATCAACATATTGGATAGACCGTAGTGTTCCAGCACATAACAAATGGGGCGGTCAGCCTGAATCGGTGGTACTTCCGGGTCCAGCCGGATAATGATCCATGGCTGTAGGAACTTTTCCATCAGACGTGCCCACCAGGGCGGTCTCGCGTAAACAGGCTCGTTATTGTTCATTAGCTTGCTCAGTGCCCTGTTCGCTTGGTGTGCCGGGTGTTAGTTCGCTTGTTGCTGCCAGCATCTCAGCGCGTTCGGCTTCCAGCGCGAGAACGTCATCAGCGGGGTACCAACGGCCTTCACGGGCAATCATGCGAAACGGGAACTGGATCTGCTCGCCCTTTAATTGATAACTCACGGTCAGAACCACTTCTTGTGAGTCCGGCAATGCCGAAGCCGGACGCACCGGGTTGGAAAAAACTATGCTGTCCAGGGCTTCATTGACGTCCAGACCATAAATGTCGGCAATTTCCTTGAGCCCGGCCATTAAAACGCCGGCTTTTTCCAGCGCAGGTGTCAGTTCGAGCGCTTGAATGTCGGAAATATGCCGAATATCTAACGCGCGCACGCTGCGGGAGAGCGCGCGCACGCTGCGCCGGGCCTTGCCACGATCAGCAAAGCCGGCATCGGTCTTGGCCCATTCCGTTAAAACGTTCACGATGGCGCTGATATGAGTTTTCTCATCGTCGCTAAGCCCCGAGTTAGCAGCAATCGCAGTCATCATGAATCCACCGGCCATCGACACAATTAAGGGCCAGCGACCTTGCATTTCAGCCTCGAGCGCAACGAGTCGGGGCTCAATATCAGCCATTAAATTTTCTTCAGCATTTGCCTCGGTGAAACGGTGCAGCCAATAATCAAAGTCGCTGATCTGTTCAGCGCTCGGTTCCTGAGTAGCCTGCATGCTTATTCGCCATTGCTCGTGGGCGAATTCATTGAGATCCGGTGGCAGGCTCAGGCGTTGATAGCTGACCAGGTCGTTCTGACGCAAAGCCATTACCAGGTTGTTTGCAGCAGCAATAGGTTCGCGCGCAGCCTCCATTGGCACGGGCTGGTCTTTTTGACACGCCCCTAATAGCAGCACACCAAGCAAAAGCGAAATTGTCAGAAACGGTTGGCGCATGAACAATCAGATTTTCTCCAGAATCGCGGACTTTATCAGAACCGCTAGATGAGCAGCAGAGAATGCCGGGCAGAGCGGTTCATATTCCATCATGCGTGCTTACCCGGCTAAAGGTGCCGGAAGCTCCGGTTTTGCACAAGTGATTGATGTTACGAGAAAAAATGCGGCTAATTGTTCAAAAATGCGGCGATTGCATCTAAATGAGCGCGGCCACGGACTTTCTTGCTCTCCAGTTCTGCTTCCGGATCCGCTCCATCGCAAGCCAGGTCGTCCGGCGGCAGTTCTTTAAAAAATCGACTGGGCAGTAGATTCAGAGTCTCGCCCCACTTTTTAGTTTGCGCGCAATGCGAAAGCACCAAATGCTGCTTCGCCCGGGTGATGCCGACATAGAGCAGTCGCCGCTCTTCATCGAGGCTGCCTTCCTCGACGCTCATTTCATGCGGCAAATTACCGTCCTCCACACCAATCACAAAGACCGAACGAAACTCCAGGCCTTTGCTCGCGTGCAGGCTCATCAGGCGCACCGCATTGCCCGATTCGTCACGGTCGGCCTGGTTGAGCAGCGACAGCTGCGCAGCCAGATTGCCACCCTGCACGCCATCATCGAGCCATTTACCCAGCTCTTTGAGATTCTCTAGTTTGCGCTCATAGCTTGCCTGATCTTTGCAGGTCTGGCGTAAGGCTGAAGCCATGCCCGATTTTTCCAGCAGGCGGGCTACCAGTTCGGTAGTGCCCTGGGTCTCGGCATAAGTTTTTAGCGACTCGATCGACTCCACGAAATCCTGCAAGCCATTTGCCGCTCGACCGGACAGCTGCTTGAGCAGACTAATTTGCGAGGCGGCGGCGAACAGCGATAAGTGCGCATGCTCGGCCATGCCGGCCAGCTGTTCTAAGGTTGTGGCGCCCACGCCACGACTCGGGCTGGCTACCGAACGCAAAAACGCCGCATCGTCATCGGGGTTGGAAATAAGCCGCAACCAAGCTAAGACATCTTTGACCTCTGAACGATCCAGGAATGCCGTACCGCCGCTAAGCACATAAGGAATACGCAGCAGCTGCAATGCTTTTTCGATCGCGCGTGATTGGTGGTTTCCGCGAAACAAGACTGCAAATTCGGCGTAGGGAATCTCTTTGGCCTGATGCAGATAGGAAATTTCTGCCGCTACCCGTTCGGCCTCATGGTCAGCATCCTTGCAAGCCCAGACCCGAATCTTTTCGCCATCGCCCTGGTCCGACCAAAGCTGTTTAAGGTGCTCGTGCGGATTTTGTGCAATCAGTCGATTTGCCGACCGCAGAATACGACCACTGCAGCGATAATTCTGCTCAAGCTTGATAATTTTCAGCTGTGGATAATCCAATGCCATCTGCGCTAGATTTTCCGGCCGTGCACCACGCCAGCCATAAATGCTCTGATCATCATCACCGACACAGGTCATTGCACCGCGCGGCCCGGCAAGATGGCGCAGAAGTCGATACTGGGCATCGTTGGTGTCCTGGCATTCATCAACGAGTAAATATCTGAGTCGTTCACGCCAAGTGGCGGCAAGCTCATCGGACTCGTCCAAAAGCTTTAGTGGCAAGCGAATCAAATCATCGAAATCAACCGCATTAAATTTGCGTAAACGCGATTGGTATTTCAAATAGACACTGGCTGCCTCCCGCTCATGAATGGTTTTTGCTGAGGCTCCGGCCTGGTCTTCGCATAGCCCGGCATTTTTGAACTTAGAAATTTGCGATTGCAACTGCGCAATTGCATCGGGCTTGGACCCATCAGGTAGCAGGTCCTTGAGCAGGCCGGCCTGATCGTCGGTGTCGAAGATCGAAAAGCCACGACGCAGCCCGGCGCGCGAGTGTTCGAGATGTAAAAAACGTAGTCCGAGCGCATGGAAAGTACAAATCGTCAGGCCTTCCGAATCGCTCTTGATACGTTTGTGAACGCGTTCGCGCATTTCCCGCGCAGCCTTATTGGTAAAGGTAATTGCCGCAATATGTTCAGGCTTGTACCGTCCCGAGGAAATTAACTGGGCGATTTTTTCGATGATGACACGCGTTTTACCGCTACCAGCGCCTGCCAGTACAAGTAGAGGACCATCGTTGTAGGCAACGGCGCTGCGCTGCGGAGCATTCAGTGAGGACACGTTGCGACGAATTCTTGCTTTGTTACGTCTGAGGACGGGAATAGACGCATTTTAAGGGAGGGCTACCTTTATGAAAAATGAAATCGTACTAATTCTTCTGGGGACGGCAGTCGGTCTACTTGCTAATCCCCTACACGCCGCTGAATCGGCACGGAAAATCAGCGCGGAAGATGCCTTGATTATGAGCAGCGAGAGCTTTCTTGTAGCTCATCCGGATGTTAAATGGCGCAGGCTTGCGCAAGAAGAGCTGAAAAAGGGCCGTCCTGACTACGCCTTTAACTCTTTTGTTCGGGCATCGCGCTACGCCGACAAGACTTCGCAGGCGATGGTTGCCGAGATGTATCTGCTCGGGATGGGTGTCGACAAGGATGAAGAGCTTGCCTATGTCTGGATGGATCTGGCGGCAGAGCGTGGTTGGCGTTGGTTGGTGATCAAGCGTGAACGAATCTGGGAAGGGTTGACGCCGGAACAGCAGCAGTCGGCCATTGCGCGCGGCGCAGAGGTGTTTGCTACCTACGCTGATTCGGTGGCGAAACGGCGATTTGAAAATGTGTTGAAACGTGAGGCAGGGCGAATGACCGGCCCGCGTTCAGGCGCGGATGGCTCTGCGATGATAGTCAGTATGTACGATGGCATCGCCGGCGGTTCAGTATCGCAAGAGAGTGCTGACGGAAATCTTGGCGGTGGCGGAACCTCGGTGAGAGGCGATGTGTATTACGAGGCTAAATTTTGGGATCCGGAAGAGTATTGGGCATGGCAAGATCAGGTGTTTGGTCTGGAGCAGCCGGGCGAAGGGCAGGTAAATGCGGGCAAGCGCGCGGAACAAAAAGAAAACGATAAAAAATAGACCTGCCGGCATTTTGCCGATCAGGTCGACAGTAGCGCCGTGACTTATGTCATTGGCGCTGCGCTGATTGCAGCGCGACAATTTACATTGGGTTGCGCGCACAAATACCGTATCGAGAAAGTCATGAAGTTACTCAAAGTTGTATTGCTGACGTTGGTACTGCTTGTCTTCGGCGAAAGCGAAGTATTTGCGAAGAAAATTAACCCAGCGCCGGAGCAGTTTTTGAGCTCCGAGGGATTTCTTGCCTATCACCCGGATATTCGCTGGAGAAGAGAAGGAATGCGTGCACTAGAGGAGCAAAAGCATGCATTGGCCATTACCTATTTCAAGCGCTCGGCAAAATACGCCGACAAAGCGTCACAGGCCATGCTGGCTGAAATGTACAAGCAGGGTCTGGGTACAGCCGCTGACCCGGTAGAGGCTTACATTTGGATGGACCTTGCTGCAGAGCGGGGCTGGAGCTGGGTTCTGGTTAAGCGTGAAAAGTATTGGGCTGAATTAAATGAAGATCAGCGCGTCAAAGCAAGACAGCGGGGGGCTGAACTCTACGCACAGTACGCAGACTCGGTTGCGCAGGTGCGGCTTAATCGAAAGCTTAACCAGGGTCGCCGCCAATCCACTGGTAGCCGAACGGGGTACGCCGGCGCATTGGAAATATTAATTCCCGGGCCTTCGGGGAATATCTCGGTGCGTGGCGATCAGTACTACAAAGATACGTACTGGAAGCCCAACAAATACTGGGCATGGCAGCAGTCGACCTGGTCGGCGCCAAAGCTGGGCGTGGTCAACGTTGGGCAAGTAGAGAATGCCGGCACGGCGGCCGCGAAGAATGCCGTTGAGAACACTGGCGTTCCGAGCGATCGTAGAAAAGAATAGATTCCCGAAATTGATACAAGCCGCTAAGATTGGGGTATGGCTAAACTCTACTTTTATTATTCGGCGATGAATGCCGGAAAAACGACTGCACTCTTGCAAAGTGCGCACAACTATCATGAACGCGGCATGCGCACGTTGATACTCACTCCGCGCCTTGATAACCGCTCAGGTGAGGGCGTTATCGCATCAAGAATTGGCCTGCAAGCCAGCGGTACGATTTTTGACGCCGATACTCAGCTCGATCAGTTGGTAAAAAGCCTTATCGAAAAAGATGGCCCGGTGCATTGTGTATTGGTTGATGAGGCTCAGTTTTTGAGCAAGGCGCAGGTGTGGCAACTGAGCAATGTTGTTGATTGTCTGGACGTGCCGGTATTGGCGTTTGGTTTACGCACAGATTTTCGCGGTGAGCCATTTGAGGGGAGCCGTTATTTACTTGCGTGGGCTGATTCACTAACCGAGCTCAAGACGATTTGCCATACCGGCAAAAAAGCCACCATGGTCGTGCGTGTTGATGAGCATGGCGCAGCCGTTAAAGACGGCCCGCAAGTACAAATCGGCGGAAATGAGCGTTACGTATCGGTATCTCGTGCCGAGTTTAAGAAAATATTGGACGGTGAAAAAACCGTTCCAAAAAACGAGGCCTAACGCGCCGCAATTTTCTTAGAGCAATTGAGTGTTTTCGAGTTTGATTGAAACACCGATCGCCACTGCCTTTGATTCCCCGTATTTTCTTCTGGCTCAGGCAGCTGGCTGGGCAGGGCTTTGAGTACGCTTTCCGGCGCAGCACATACCAATTCAGCGCGCAGCCTCTGAGCTTCGAGCCAGGCTTCTGCACTCGGCGATTGTTCGAGCATTTGCGCGTGCAGCTCTAACCAGCGTTGCTCGGCCTGCGGCCAATCAGAAAGTGTCTGCAATATTTGAATTAAAAAAATTCGTGCCTGCATGCTCAGCGGATCCTTTTCGCCAACCAGAAAAACTAAGCGGCTGAGCAGTTCTTCGAGCCGAACCCTCGCAGCGGCAAAATCTTCCCGGCGCCGCTCTTCCAGAGCGCGCAGTAACTCGCTATATGCAATGAAGTCCACGCTACTGGCCGCCGAAAAGTGACAAGAATCGGCAAGTCCCGAGTCGATCGTTTGTCCGGATAACAAGTCCGCCTCGAGTCGCAAACAATTTAGCAAAGGACGAATCGCCACCGGCGCCACCGGCGCCGTCGCATCAAGCGCCCTGAGGCTCCGGGCTTCGCTCAGTAGTCCTTGCGAGAGTGCAATCGATACGCGCGCAAGATCGAGTTCAGCTTCCAGTGAATCGCGGCTGCTTGAGTTGTTTACCTCCGGACCATTAATCTGCCCCAGCTGGGTTGCTGAATGCACGCTCGGCTGTTGCCAGCTCAGCGACAGTGCCATATTGATTCGTGCCTGACGCGCCGCCGGATGAGTGTTGCCAAAGTGGGCAACTGCCAAGTCGACCGAGCGACGCAGGGCATCCTCTTGATCGCGCCGTGCGCCGGTTGCTCCAGCGGCCTGTGCCATGACCTGGTAAATCAAAATGCCCTGCGCGCTGGCCTCCTTGCCCGCCAAGCGTAGCCTATCGAGTGCCTCATACAATTGCTTAAGCGCCTCTTCTGGCTGACCCAGATACACATTCGCTTCAGCGAGGTCGACAACATTTTGAATGCTGTCGTCTAAGGAAACGGCGCTTCGCTCAAAATATCGAGCAGACAGCTTGAACTGCTGGGCGGCCAGGTTGGGGTTTTCAACTAGCAGGCATCGGCCGATCTGAGTGTGCAATTGGCCGAGCAGCAGCGGGTGTTGGCGCGCCGTCTTGCTGATGTGAGATTGCGCCATGCGTAATTCAGAGCGACAGCCCAGAGGTTGATCTAAAGCGCGGAAAATTCGGGCGCGCATTATGGCCGCCTCCACCTCAAGCGCGACGGGGCGGTCATCTAAAGTATTGATTATGTCTTGTTGATGTCGAAGCAAATCCAGAGCGGCATGATGCTGCTGCAGCCCTATTCGTAGTCGCGCTATCAAGCCTAGAACCTCAGCGCGAGCTAAAGGCTGTTGAAGTAGCTCGCGGTTGGCTTGCCCTTCGCCCGCGTCCAGCAATGCACTTACATCTAAAGTACCGGCGTTGCGCTGGCCTTCGGCGCCTTCAAACAAGCTAATCAAAAAGGCCTGCAATGCCTGCGCGCGATCTGCTTGCTCTGTTATGCGTTGGCCCTGGACCCACATCACAACCGATGATGAAAGCAAAACTAAGCTGATTAAGGAAAATGCACTAATTGCTAGTACATGCCGCTTAACGTACTTCCCGAGCGCATAGAAAAAATTGGGGGCGCGCGCCGACACCATCTGCCCTTGCTGATAGCGCTCGACATCCATTGCGAATGCATTGATTGATGCGTAGCGATCAGCCGGATTCTTGGCCATTGCTTTGCGCAGGATATTGTCGAGGTCGCCGCGTAGTTGTCGGCCCAGCTTACGACTTTTCTTTTTCTCCGAGGCGGTGCCGTCGCTGCGGATTGCCGCTTGCGATGCCAGAACAGGCTCAGAGGTTAGGATCGCCTCCTCCCACGCTGCATCGGTGTCACGATCAGGACTGTAGGGCTTCTCGCCAGTGAGTAGCTCGTACAGCACAACGCCCAGAGAATACACGTCGGTCATCGTGCCCGTGGGTTCAGACAATATCTGTTCGGGCGCCGCGTAATGCAAGGTGAAGGTTCGCTGGTCGCCGCGCGTTAGTTCGCCACGTTTGTCTGATTTTTCGTCCAGCAGCTGAGCGATTCCAAAGTCGAGCAGGCGGGCATCACCAAGCATGGTTACCAGAATATTAGAGGGCTTCAAATCGCGATGAATAACCAAGCTCGAATGGGCATGCGAAACCGCTTCGGCAACCTGCAAAAAAAGCCTCAGACGTTCGCTTAATGAAAGGTCCAGCTGCTTGGCGTAACGCGTGATTGGTAGGCCATCAACGTACTCCAACGCAAGGTAGGGCTGCTTACGTTTGCTGATTCCCGCGTCGATCAGGCGCGCGATATTCGGGTGCTCCAGTCTCGCCAGTACCTGTCGCTCACGTTGGAACCGCACTTGCAGCCCGACATCGCCCAGGCCCGGCCGCAAAAGTTTTAACGCAACTTTGCGCTCGTATAAGCCGTCGGCGCGGTAGGCAAGCCAAACCTGCCCCATGCCGCCTTCACCCAGTAGCGCGTCGAGACGGTAAGGACCGATATGCTGGCCCGGTCGATAGCCCAGATGCTCGGGGTCCACAATCGGCGACGACATAAATTCGCTATTTCGGTTGCTTAGTCCGAGCAGGCGTTCCAGTTCCCACGCTAATTCCTGCTGCTCAATCGCAATGGCAGCTAATCGTTTACGTTGTTCCTCCTCATCGAGCTCAAGCAGCTCGTCGAGCAGAGGGGAGATTTCGGCCCAACGCTCCGGATTCATGTCGACTTAGTTTTGAAGCACGTCCAGCAGAAATAACCTTGCCTTCTGCCAGTCTCGTCGAATGCTGCGTTCCGAGCGGGATAGTAATTCAGCAATTTCCGCTTCGGATAGGCCAGCGAAATACCGCATCTCGACCACTTGTGCCAGACGTTCGTCGGCCTGACGCAATTTGTCCATGGCGCTGTCGAGGCTAATTAAATCTTCATCAACCCGGACACCGCCGGGAATTTCTTCCGGCAAGTCGGTAACGCGGTGCATCCCGCCGCCGCGCTTGGTCGCCAGACGCTGCCGCGCATGATCGATTACAACGCTGCGCATGGCAGAGGCTGCGTACGCGAAAAAATGTGCGCGATCCTGAAAGTCCGCGTGCTGTTTTCCCAACAGCTTTAAATAGGCTTCGTGCACCAGTGCCGTTGTATTGAGCGTTTGCCCCCGCGCCCCGCCAAGTTGGCGCCGCGCCATAACGTGAAGCTCACGATAAAGGCTTGCAAGCACTTGATCCAGCGCCTGCTGGTCTCCACCACGCGCGTCATGCAACCACTGCGTAATTTCGGCTGAGTCGCTCAATTGGCTACATCCCTAGTAATCTCGACCACTATACCGTGCCGTTAAGCACATCGTCATCGTTGACAGCGCGGACACCATACGCTGGCCCGTTGACCGATCATCTGCGATTTTAATGCTGCATTGCAACTAACGCAGCGTTCGCCAACACGTCCGTAGACATTGAGCTCCTGCTCAAAATAGCCGGGTAGACCATCGGCATTGAGAAAGTCGCGCAGGGTCGTGCCGCCTCGATTGATCGCTGCGGTGAGAATGTCGCGAATCGCCGAGACCAGTCGCTCGTAGCGCTTTAGGCTGATGCTGCCAGCGGCCCGGGTTGGCGCAATACCGGCTTGAAACAAGCTCTCTGCGGCGTAAATATTGCCCACCCCGACCACAATATGACCGTCCATGATGAAATTCTTAATCGGACCGCTGCGATTGCGCGAAGCGCGAAATAGGTGCTCAGCGGTGAACTCGGGCGACAGGGGTTCCGGACCCAGTCCCGCTAATAGCGTGTGGTTCTGACCTGCGGGTTGCCACAGCAGGCAGCCGAAACGACGCGGATCAGTAAAGCGCAACACACGATTGCTGCTTAAAACGAAATCAAAGTGATCGTGCTTTTGCACGGTGCTTTGCGCATCGGTTACGCGCAATACGCCGCTCATGCCGAGGTGAACAATTGCGTGACCGGTCTGAACTTCTATGAGTAAGTACTTGGAACGTCGGCTCACCGCGCGAATCTTCTGGCCGGGCAGTTCGTTGCTGATTTCGCGCGGAATGGGCCACCGTAAATCCGGGCGGCGCAGCACCACTGATCGGATTGTTTTGCCGACTAAGTGAGGCTGCAGCCCGACACGGGTCGTTTCAACTTCGGGTAATTCAGGCATCCCATCCCCCGCCGGGTTTAGTCACCTAGCTCGCGCTGCAAAAATGCCGGCATCTGCAGTGCGCCGTGATGTACGCCAGCCGTGTAGTACTGGGTCTCAAAGGGCTTTGCCTGGGCATCCTTCTGCCTGAAAGCCGTTAGATCACGGGTTTCTTTGGATGCGATGGTGCAGCTCCACCAGCCGGTTGGATAACACGGCTGCGGGAATGGCAGCGTGCGGAAACTCTTAAAGCCGGCGTCGCGCATCGCATTGCGCATATCGTGAATCAGCTTCAGCAGCGCTAATGGCGACTCGCTTTGCTGAACTAACAAGCCGCCCGCGCGCAGCGCACGCAGGCAGTTTTCATAGAACGCCTGATTAAATAAGCCTTCGGCAGGGCCGACCGGGTCGGTTGAATCGACGATAATGAGATCAATGCTTTCAGCCGGGGCGTTGGCCATAAACGCAATGCCATCGTCGAACATCACCGTCGCGCGCGGATCGTTATTGCTTTCGCACAGCTCGGGGAAATATTTTTCAGCCATTCGCGTTACTTGCTCATCAATATCGCACTGCACGGCGCTTTTCACCGCCGGGTGTTTGAGGACCTCGCGCAATGTGCCACAGTCACCACCGCCGATGATCACCACGTCTTTCGGGTCGCTGTGAGTAAACAAAGGCGCATGCGACATCATCTCGTGATAGAAAAAATTATCGCGCGTGCTGACCATGGTCGCGCCATCGATGACCATCAGATTGCCCCAGTCGGTCGTCTGATAAATCTCGATCTTCTGAAACGGTGACTGCACTTCATCCAGTTTGCCTTTAATGCGCAGGCCGAAGGCAGAGCCTGTGAGATCAAAATTTTCGTAGAACCAGCGAGATTGTTCAGTCATTACGTTTCCAAGCGGGACACCGGGGCCGCATATTGTAACCGAGGGTCTGGCTGCGGGTTAAAAACCGCGACAATCACAGCACGCCATGGTGCGTATCGTTACAATAGGCGCCTGTCACGAAGGTATAACGCACATGAGCAAATGGTCGGTTGACCGCGCACGTCACACGTATTCGATCCCTTATTGGGCGGACGGATATTTTGACGTGGACGAACAGGGACAGATGCTGGTTCAGCCGCGCGGTCCGGACGGCGTTCGAATTGCGTTGGCTCAAGTCGTCGAGCAAGCTCAGATCCAGGGTCAGAAGTTGCCGCTGCTGATGCGTTTCCCGGAAATTCTGAGCAATCGACTGGGCAAGCTGCAAGCGGCGTTTGCGTCGGCGATGGCCGATCTGGATTACAAGGGCGGCTACACTGCGGTTTATCCGATTAAAGTGAATCAACATTTTGGTGTCGCCGGTGAGCTGGCCGCGTCCGGTGGTGAGGGCTTTGGTTTGGAAGCCGGATCAAAGCCGGAGTTAATGGCGGTATTGGGGTTAGCGCGCCCGGGCTCTTTGGTTGTATGTAATGGCTACAAAGATCGCGAGTTTATCCGGCTCGCCCTGATCGGTCGCAAGCTGGGTTTGGAAACCTTTATCGTGGTGGAAAAGCCCTCTGAGCTGGCCATCGTGCTAGAGGAATCGAAGGCTCTGGGTGTTCGGCCGGGCCTGGGAGTGCGGATGCGTTTGGCCTCCTTGGGTGCCGGCAAGTGGCAGAACTCGGGCGGCGCCAAATCGAAGTTCGGCCTATCGCCGCGTCAGGTGCTCACCCTTGTGGATCAGCTTCGCCAAGCCGATATGCTCGACTGTCTGGGCTTGCTGCACTTTCATATGGGTTCGCAGATTTCCAATGTGCGCGATATCGCCAGCGGCATGCGTGAAGCGGTTCGTTATTTCGTGGAATTGTCTCAAATGGGTTGCCATATCCGCTATATGGATTCGGGCGGCGGTTTGGGTGTGGACTACGAAGGTACCCGCTCACGCAGTTTTTGCTCCATTAACTACGGCCTTGAGCAGTATGCGATGACCCTGCTGCAACCATTAGCCGAAGCCTGCACGCAGTACGGTTTGAAACATCCACGCATGGTCACCGAAGCGGGCCGGGCGATGACTGCGCATCACGCGTTGATGGTCGTAAATGTCTCGGAAGTAGAACGAGCTTCCGTTGGTGCGGTCCCGCCAGTATCTGCCGACGAGGCATCGGTATTAAGGCATTTGCGCGATGTGTACGAGTCGATTGGTGAGCGACCGCCATTGGAGCTTTTTCACGAGGCACAGCACTATCTGGCCGAGGGTCAAACGCTGTATTCGCATGGGCAGCTTAAGTTAACCGAGCGCGCGCATCTGGACGATTTGTTTTATGCAATTTCGCACGCGCTGCGTCGGATTTTGTCGATCGATGAGCGCAGTCATCGCGCTACCTTGGATGAGCTGGAAGAGCGTTTGGTAGACAAGTATTTCGTAAACTTTTCCGTGTTTGAGTCCATTCCGGATGTGTGGGCGATCGATCAGGTGTTTCCGATCGTGCCGATTCGGCGCTTGAATGAAGAGCCTGATCGCCGCGGCATCATTGCCGATTTGACCTGCGACTCGGATGGTCAAATCGATATTTACGTCGGCGCGGAAACACTGTCTTCTGCTTTGCCGATGCACAGCCCTAATCCGGGTGAATCGTATTTGCTGGGTGTGTTTTTAGTTGGCGCCTATCAGGAAACATTGGGCGATATTCATAACTTGTTTGGCGATACCGATGTAGTCAGTGTGCGTGAATGCTCAAATGCCGGCTTCAAAATTGTGAATCAGCGTAAAGGCGATACGACCGATGTGATGCTCGATTATGTCGGTTACAACTTGACCGATTTGCGCGCTGCGTACGAAGAGAAAATACGTGCGGCCGAGCTCGGCGCTGATGAAGCGCATCGTGTGCTCGCCGCGTTGGAAGATGGATTAACCGGATACACCTATCTGGCTGAGGAGCCAATGGCATGATGCGGGTCGGGTTTATCGGCCTGGGCGCGATGGGGGCACCGATGGCGGGTCATCTGGCCAAAAAAACATTACTCCATGTGGTTGCTAATCGAAGCTTCGCCAGAGCGCAGCAAATTGCTGACGAATTGTCGGTGAGCGCGGGCGAGCAGGCCGAGGCGTTCGCCGACTGTGATGTGGTTGCGTTGTGCGTGCCCTATGACGTGGATGTGTTGCAGTGGGTCGGGAGTCTGGCCGGAGTGCTTAGAGCAGGTGCCGTCGTTATTGACCACTCGACCGTTTCAGTTTCAACCGCAAAAGCGGCAGCTGAGCTTCTGGCCAGGCACGAAATTGGTTTTATCGACGCGCCGGTTTCCGGGGGCGTTGAAGGGGCAAAAAACGGCAAATTATCAGTGATGTGTGGTGCGAGCCCGCAAGACTTAGAGCGGGTAAGCGAGGTGCTGCAAAGCTACGCTGCGCGGATCAGTCACATGGGCAATGTCGGTGCGGGGCAGGCGACTAAAGCGGTTAATCAGGTGTTGGTCGCCGGCATTAATGAAGCCGTCTGTGAAGGCCTGGCCTTTGCCGAGCAGCTGGGACTCGATGCCGGGAAACTAATCCCGACACTCATGGCAGGGGCAGCATCGAATTGGTTCTTAGAAAAGCGCGGTCAGACGATGCTGAAAAGCGAATTTGCGCCGGGCTTTAAATGCTCTCATATGCGTAAAGACTTGAGTATTGCTTTAGCCATGGCGCAGGAAGCTGGCATCAATACGGCAATCATCGAACAGGCTTTGGCCGACTACACGGAACTAGAGCGCGGTGGTTTTGCCAATGCCGATACGTCGGCCCTGATCGAACTCAAAAGAGCCCGCTGAAATTTAGCGCCGTTCGCTTTACTTGACCCGAATCGCCAGCGCTTCAATGCCGTTGCTGGCTAGAGCGCGTTTCGCCGAATCCAGTGCTGCCGCGTTAGCGTAAGGGCCCAATCGGACGCGATAATAAGTGGCGCCATTAATGACCGCAGACTCGACCCGCGCCATCTGCCCGGTAAGTGCAATCTGGGCCTTGAGCGCCTCGGCATCGCCTACGCTTTTGAATGCGCCGGCTTGCAATAGGTAAGGTGTTTCGCTGGCCGGCTTGGTCTGCCCCGCCGGAGTTTTAACCGCCGGCTTTTCTGCGTCTGCTCGAGCACGCTCGCTCAATTCAGAATCAGGAATAATGACTTCTTTTTCCGGCAGAACGGTATAGAAATCGTAGCGCGGTTTATTTTGCTCAGGATCTTGTGCCAGTGCTTCACGCTCGGGCAGTTCCTGAGGCGCTTTTGCTGCCGGGTCAGGCTGCGGCATCTGGTTTGGCGTAATGCCACCCTGCCATGCATAAAAGACTGCCGCGCCGGTGCCTAACATAAGGCCGACCAGAAGCCACAGCCAGCCGGGAATACCACCGTTGCGTTTTGCCTGATTTTTGTTTCGCCTAGCCATTTACATTGCCTCTGGAGCGGAAACGCCAAGTAGCTCTAACCCGTTAGCTAACACCTGACGCGTGGCCGCGCAAAGCCCCAAACGGGCGTGGCGCAGTTCTTCCTCGTCGACCAAGATCGCCTGTGCATTGTAGAAGCCATGGAACGCGGAAGCCAACTCACGCAAATAGTTTGCGACCGACTGCGGTGCTCGATTCTTTGCTGCTGACTCGACAACTTCCGGAAAGCGCATCAGCTCGGAGATCAGGATGTCTTCTTCATCAGCTACCAAACGATGTCGTGCGGCGTCGGCCGCGGAACGATTCCAAGACCAGTGCTTCTCGGTAAGCTGGCGGAATACTGAGCAAATACGGGCGTGCGCATATTGAATGTAAAACACCGGATTGTCGTTCGATTGTTTTTTGGCCAGATCCAGATCGAAATCAAGGTGCTGATCATTACCACGCATCACATAGAAGAATCGTGCTGCGTCGACGCCCACCTCTTCACGCAGCTCACGCAAGGTTACAAAGCTACCTGCTCGCGTCGACATCTGCACGCGCTCGCCGCCGCGGAACAAGATGGCGAATTGCACCAGCAGTATTTCAATTTTCTCCGGGTCCAATCCAAGTCCCTGGGCAGCTGCTTTCATTCGCGCAATGTAGCCGTGATGGTCCGCACCAAAAATATATATTGCGCGTTCAAATCCGCGTTCAAACTTCGACAGCAAATAACCTAGATCAGATGCAAAGTAAGTGGTCACCCCGTTTTCACGCACCACGACCCGGTCTTTGTCGTCGCCAAATTCAGTAGCGCGGAACCAGGTGGCGCCATCTTGCTCAAACAGGTGGCCGTTCTTTTGCAGAGTGTCGATTGCGCGCGAAACAAAACCTTCATTTAGCAGCGATTTTTCCGAGAAGAACTCATCATGGCGGACGCCAAATCCCTGCAGGTCGTCACGGATGTCCGCTAAACACCAATCGAGACCTGACTCAAATACCCGGGCGTAGTTCTTCTCGCCCAACAGAGTTTTTGCGCGAGAGATAAGGCCATCAATGTGTAGTTCTTTATCGCCGCCCTGTGACTCATCGGCAGGGAGTTCTCCGGTAATTTCTATTGCTGATTTGCGTAAATCGTCACCGACCTTCGCGCGCAGCCCACGGGCAATTTCGACGACATACTCGCCTTTGTAGCCATTGTCCGGAAACCGGATGTTGATCCCGCTGAGTTCGTGATAGCGCAGCCAGATGGATACCGCCAGAATGTCCATCTGCCGGCCCGCGTCGTTGACGTAATATTCTTTGTGAACTTGATTTCCGGACGCATTGAGAAGCGCCGAAACGCAAGCGCCAAAGGCAGCGCCCCGTCCATGGCCAACATGCAAAGGGCCATTGGGATTTGCCGAAACGAATTCAACCGTAATTGATTCACCGGAGTTTGCAGGGGCGCGGCCGAATTCGCTGCCCAGTTCATGAATTCGACGCAAAGTACCGAGACGGCATGCGTTGGAAATCGTGAAATTGATAAAGCCCGGCCCGGCAATCGCGACGTTTTGAATGTGTTGCGATTCCGGCAAGTTTTCGACAATTGCCTCGGCTAGCTCACGGGGCTTTTTACCGAGCTGCTTGGCTAAGATCATTGCGATGTTGCACGCATAGTCACCGTGCTCACGCGACTTGGTGCGCTCGACGACAAACATCGGCGTGTCAAAGCCGGTCGGCAACTGCCCTTCCCGCCTTAAATCCAGCAGGGCCTGGGCGACCAATTCGATGAGATGATCTTTCACGGACAATCCGGTTCAGGTAAACCGCGCATTATAGCCTGTGATATTTGATAAATCCGGCATATTTGCGGGATTTGTGTGCAGCATTTATACGGTGCTTCGGCGATTCTCGGCATTCGATAGGAAGCACTGGATCACATCCTCCGCGCTATTAACAGCCTGGCGCGCAATATCCTGCTCAAAAGCATGCACGTGCGCCCTAATTCTGGCGGCATTTTCCACTTTGCCCGGGCCAAACACATTTTTGCCTTCCCGGGATGAAAATTGGTGTGCCTCAAAGAAAAACTGCATTTGACCCCGGGTCAAAAAATCGATGCACGACTTGATTGCAGCCGGAGTCCTGGCTTCCCGTTCAGCGCGGTATTCGCGCTCTCGACACAAGTTGGCTGCACTCCCCACAAATTCCGCATAAGGGTCCGCGACATTGCCGGTATCCAGGTCAGCACAGAGCCGGGCCAAGCGTTCTGAGCGCTGCAGGCCGGCATTTGCCCGCCAACCCGAAAGGTTCCGGTCCAGCCATGTCGACAGATGCTTGGCAAAACAACCCTTCCGCAGTCGGGGTTCCGGATCCACGGCTGACGCATTGGTCGGCCCGGCCCCGAATGTACTGCCGACAATGCTCATTTGAACCGCCTGAAACTGCTCTGTGTCGCGCTTCGGATCAAATCCACAGGTCTTCATAATGCGGCTCATCTCAGCAGCGCTCGCTGCCTCGTCTGCGCCGGCTGGCCCTTGATGGCGTGGAGACTCGCGCTGGCGAAGGTCATGCCCGGCTGCGAAGAGTAGAAGCAGGCCCCAATCTTCCGACTTTAAGGTGCTCTTGCCCAGCGAGTGCATCAGCCGTGGCAGGCGTTGACAGGCCAGCGACAGCACATGATTCTCGTTGTGATAGGCATGGAAGTCGTCGCCGAGGCTGCCATGGCGTTTGGCCAGCCGCGCACAGGCCAGAGTCGCCGCGTCTAAATAGGTATCCGCACTTTGAGTAAATCCAATCTGCCGGACGAGCGTTAAGAGTTGCCGGGGGATATTGCTTTGGCTGTCGCTGAACAGCTTACGCGCAGTCTCCACATCGGGCAGCGCCTGCTCCACCTCATCGGCTGGATACAGTGGCTCAAAATCGGCGAATGCTAAAAAAATCATAGTCACAGTGCGCAGTTAAACGGAATTTTCGGGTTTTTTGGCCGGAAATTTAAATGTCTCCACGGGCAGCTAACGATACCGGGGGGCCATCACCGACCACAAAGTGATCTAACAAACGGATATCTACCAATGCTAAGGCATCACGGATACGAAGGGTAATTTGTTTGTCCGCCTGGCTGGGCTCACTGATTCCGCTGGGGTGATTATGGCCGATGATAACTGCTGCGCTGTTGTGATGTAGCGCGCGTCGCACCACCTCGCGCGGGTGCACCTGAGCGCTATCGATAGTGCCGAAGAACAGGCATTCATAAGCCATAAGCCGGTGTCGCGTATCCAAAAAAAGACAGGCGAATGCCTCGTGCTTGAGCGCGCGCAGTCTGAGCGCAAAGAGATCGCCGGCCTGCTCGGGGGATTGAATCAGCGCGCCCCGGGCGAGCTTACCCTGCAAAAAGCGTGTGCTGAGCTCGAGCGCGGCTTTCAATAAACTGCTGCGCGCAGGTCCCAGGCCATCAAGAGCGGAGAGCGCAATGACGTCCATTTCCAATAATGCGCGCAAGCCGCCAGTGGCATTAAGCAGGCGTTGCGCGCAGCCAACAGCATCCAGCCCGCGCCGTCCGCTGCCGAGAAAAATTGCCAGCAATTCGGCATCTGATAGGCCTGAGCCGCCCTGTTGTATGAGCTTTTCGCGCGGCCTGCTCGCCGCCGGCCAGGAAGATATTTTCATGCTTTCAAGCTAGGCCCAAAATCTACGCATTGAGATCGGAAAAGCACTATTGATGATGTAAGCTAAAGACCGACGTACGAGTAAGGACGAATTTAGTGGCAGCACTGCAGGGGCATCGGATTTTGCTCGGCGTGAGCGGCGGCATTGCCGCTTATAAGGCAGCTGACTTGGTTCGTAAATTGCGTGCACAGGGTGCCGAGGTACGCGTCGTACTGACCGAGTCCGCTGAGCGCTTCGTGACCGCGACGACATTTCAAGCGCTGAGCGCTAATCCGGTGCGCATTTCGTTGTGGGATGAGCAGGCCGAAGCGGCGATGAGCCATATCGAGTTGGCGCGCTGGGCTGATCAAGTGCTCATTGCACCGGCAACGGCGAATGTCATCGCCCGACTGAGCGCAGGTCTGGCAGACGATCTGCTGAGTACCGTCGTATTGGCGACACAGGCACCGCTTGTTCTGGCGCCTGCGATGAATACGGTGATGTTGCAGGCAGTGGCTACGCAGGAAAATCTGCGCAAGCTGCAGTCGCGCGGCGCACGAATTCTCGGCCCCGGCATTGGCGATCAGGCCTGTGGCGAAACCGGCGCTGGCAGAATGCTGGAGCCTCATGAAATTGTTGAACAGCTCATAGCGCATACAGACACCCGCTGGCAGGGGCGCCGGGTTGTGCTCACGGCCGGGCCCAGCTTCGAAGATATCGATCCGGTTCGGTTTATTGGTAATCGCAGCTCCGGAAAAATGGGCTTTGCACTGGCGACCGAGGCAGCCCGTTTGGGGGCTACGGTTGTGCTTATTGCCGGGCCGGTGCACCTGCCCACCCCGGCCGGCGTAAAGCGCCTCGACGTCAGGAGCGCTGCGCAGATGTACGATGCCGCCCTTGCTGAGCTCAAGGCATGTGATGTGTTTATCGGTGCGGCAGCGGTGGCTGATTTCACACCCGAAAAAGTAGCCGGGCAGAAAATTAAAAAATCAGCCAACGCCAATTTACCCATGAAATTGGTTCCCACTCAGGATATTTTGGCTGCGGTCTCCGGCCATCCTCACCGCCCGAAGTTAGTGGTTGGCTTTGCAGCCGAGACCGAAGATTTGGCGATCCATGCCTTAAAGAAACTCACGCAGAAAAAACTCGACTTAATTGCTGCCAATCAGGTAGGTGAGCCGGGCTCCGGGTTTGAGTCGGATAACAATGAGTTGCAGGTCATGGACGGACAGCAGGTAGTGCGAATCGGGCCTGCTTCAAAGGCAATGGTCGCGCAGAGCCTGATGAGGCTGATCGCTGACAAACTCGTGCCTGAAAGCAACAGCCGGAAACACAAAAAGAAATGAGTAAGATCGACGTAAGAATCCTTGATTCACGCATTGGCCAGCAGTGGCCATTGCCTGACTATGCAACCTTAGCGTCGGCCGGGATGGACTTGCGGGCGATGCTTGATGAACCAATGGAGTTGGCTCCGGGGTCGGCGCAGCTGATCGCCAGCGGCATCTCGATCCACATAGCAGACCCTGCTTTATGCGCAGTCATCCTGCCGCGCTCCGGACTGGGACATAAACACGGCCTGGTTCTTGGCAATCTGGTTGGCTTGATCGATGCAGATTATCAGGGTCCACTTATGATCAGTCTATGGAATCGAAGCGCCAGTCCGGTGAAAATTGAACCCGGCGATCGCGTTGCGCAATTGGTATTCTTGCCCGTGGCAAGAGTTCAATTCAGTATTGTTCAGGAATTTACAGATAGCGCTCGCGGCGAAGGTGGCTTTGGCCACACCGGCGTTCGCTGATAGGGGAAGAAATGAGTTCTGGTGATAATTCAATTACGGGCACCGATCGCAAGATCATATTTGGCGTCGCCGGTGTAGCCCTGCTGATTGGTGTCTGGCTGATTTATGTCGGGATCGGCATATTTTCTGACAACCAGTTGGCCGGTTCACTAAACGTTGCCAAGGCCCAAACTGCTGAACGTGTGTCTGCGGCAGTCATTGGCTCTGTGAATAAACTTAATGATCAGGCCGACAACGAAGAAATTATCAGCTTGTGGCAGCAGAATCGCGAAGTAGAGGCCGAGGCGCTGCTTCGTAGTCAATGGCCGACAGCGCTGGAAGCGCATATTTACTCGACCGATCTGGAGCAGGCTTTTGAAGAGCCGGCAAAATTTGGTTACGGAAAGTTGTCGGTTCTGCAGTCGGCGTTGAACATTAATAAGTCGAATGCAGCATTTGCTTTAATTAACGGCAAGACAACTCTGGTCGTTGCCAGTCCGCTCAGCCGGGACGGGTGGGTTCACGGCCTGTTATTCGTCGCCTTGCCGGTCACCGAGTTTCAAAACACCATCGCCAATAACACACCAAGCGGTGCCTATCTGGCGATCCGGCAAAGTTCCACGAGTTTGTTTGAGGGCGGAGATACTTCGTTAGCCAAGCTTTCTGAATACGGCTACATCGCAATCGAAGGAACCAAAATCAGGGTCGTTGGTACATCCCCCATGGCGACACCGGGTTTGTTTGACCTCGGCGGAATGGGCGAGTTAGTTCTCGGCGGCCTGTCGGCACTTCTGGCGATCGGATTTGTGGTAGCTCCGCGTAAATTTGCCAAAGTGGCGGAAAAGATGGCGAAGAAGTCGGACGCGGACTCGGAAGGTTCCGACGATGCGCCGACGCTTGCCGAGCTTAAAGAAGGTGGTCTGGCAGCACCGGAAGAAGAGGTTAAAAAGCCGATTCTGGTTAAGAAAATCGAGACCGATCTGCCACTTGATCGCGTCATCTTCAGGGCCTACGACATCCGCGGCGTCGTCGGAAAGACCCTCGACGAGTCGATCGCCAAGCTGCTCGGCCAAGCGATCGGCAGCATCATGCGCGACAAAGGGATGCGCTCAATTGTGGTTGGTCGTGACGGGCGATTGTCCTCGCCGGCGATGGCAACCGCCTTAATTTCAGGCCTGCGCGCAGCCGGTCGGGATGTTTATGACATCGGTATGGCGCCTACGCCATTGGTCTACTTTGGTGCGTTTCAGTTGCGCTCCGGATGCTGTGTCTCAGTAACCGGCAGTCACAATCCACCTGATTACAACGGCTTCAAAATTGTTATCGATGGAGAAACTCTATCGGGCGACTCAATCACACAAATTTATGACCGTATTGCCGGCGGGTCATTACATTTTTCTGACACACCCGGCAATGTTGATAAACGCGATATCAGCCAGGAATACATGGATCGCATTTCCAGCGATATTCAGTTGGAGCGTCGCCTGCGCGTTGTGATTGATGCTGGCAGTGGCGTAGCCGGAGCGATTGCGCCGCAACTGCTCGAATCGATCGGCGCAGAAGTCGAATGCATTTTTTGCGAAGTTGATGGCAACTTCCCGCACCATCATCCGGATCCAGGTGACCCGGAGAACTTAAAGGACTTGATCGATGCGGTGCAGCGCGTAGACGCTGACTTGGGCATCGCATTTGACGGTGACGGTGACCGCCTCGGCGTGGTCACGAAAACCGGCGAAATCATTTATCCAGATCGCTTACTGATGCTTTTTGCTGCCGATGTGCTTGAACGCAATCCGGGGGCCTGCATTATTTACGACGTCAAATGTACGGGACATCTGGCCGGTCATATTTTGCGCCATGGTGGTAGTCCGCTGATGTGGAAAACCGGGCACTCGCTAATTAAAGCCAAAATGAAAGAGACCGAAGCTGAGCTGGCCGGCGAAATGAGTGGTCACTTCTTTTTCCGCGAGCGCTGGTTCGGATTTGATGATGGCTTGTACGCAGCATGCCGTCTGCTGGAATTGCTGGCATCGAGTATGGACACGCCAGAGCAAGTGTTCGACGAGCTACCCAAGGGTGTATCGACACCGGAGCTCAAAGTGCAGATGGCCGAGGGCGAACCGCATGATTTTGTCGAGACGTTTGTCGCGCAGGCTAACTTTGAGGGCGCACGCGTGTCACAGATTGACGGCCTGCGCGCCGATTGGCCCGATGGCTGGGGCCTGGTTCGTGCGTCCAATACCACACCCACGTTGGTGCTCAGGTTCGACGGAAACTCGGAAGAGGCGCTGCAAAGAATTCAGGAAGTATTTCGCGAACAGATTTTGGCGATCAGTCCCGAATTGAAACTGCCTTTCTAGGCGATAGTTGCGGCCGGTTTCTGCCGGCCGTTTTTAGCGGCCCGGCTTGCGTTCGGCAAAGAGCTTCATCATTTGCTGCATTTCTTGCTCAATGGCCTCAGCTTCAATTTTGCTTGCTGCCAGCTGGCTTTCTTGCTTGATCATTTCGACGCGTAACGCGGCGATCGACTCGGCATGTTTCTTCGCCACTGGTTTTCGTTGCAATTCTGATTCGCCGGCAACATTAAGAACGTCCATTAGACTGTTGCGTTGCGCGCTTAAGCTCGCCTCAAGCGAAACCAGGTTGTCGGTCAGCATATTGCGGCGCTCATCGTAGGCGCGCTTTAAGTCTTCGGCATTTTGAAATGACGTAAGAATCGCTTCTTGCGCTTTAATGCGCTGCTGCTCCGAGCGAACGATCTGTGCTTCTTCAGCTGCCCGGGCCTGCTCCTCGGCCCGCTCCTCTTCGGTCAGCTGCCGGCCAACATCCTTACGGGTCAGTGCGGACAGACTGATTTCCTGCCGCGCGCGATCAATCGCCTCGGCTGGCAGAGCGTCGGAGTACTGAATCTTGCCGTCGGCGTCGACCCAGCGATACAGTTTTTTTGCGACTTTGTCGTTTGGGCCCTTCTTGCGCGACTGGGCGTCGGCAACCGGGCTGACTGCTACGGCAGAAACTGCCAGTGCGATCGCGATGGAAATGAGGCGTACGTTCATGGCTAAATCCTCTCACAAGCCTTGCGAAGTTTATACCCCATAGCGTTCACGATACGCCACTAGCTCAGGTAATGCGCTGGCGCATTCGGCATTGTTCTTCGCAAACTGCAGCAAGTCGGTGAGGTTGGCGACGCTAATTACCGGCACGCCGAGTTCCTCGGACACCGCCTGGCTTGCCGACTTTTGCCCCGGAGCAATGCACTCTTGCCGATCAAGCCCGATCACTACCCCGGCGACATCAGCGCCGTTCGCCTTAACTAAATCGACCGACTCTCGAATCGCAGTGCCTGCGGTGATCACATCATCAACCAGCAAAACCCGTCCTTGCAGCGGCGCGCCGATAAGTACGCCGCCTTCGCCGTGCTGCTTGGCTTCTTTACGGTTAAATGCCAGCGGCACATCGCGCCCGCGAGCGGCCAGCTCGATGGCAACCGCGGTGGCTAAAGGGATGCCTTTGTAGGCTGGCCCGAAGAGCATGTCATAGGAGATACCGCTCGCCGCCAAGGCATCGGCGTAGCACTGTCCGACCGCGCGCATCGCATCGCCTGAATTGAATAGCCCGGCATTGAAAAAGTAGGGGCTTACACGACCGGACTTAAGCGTAAACTGACCGAAGCGTAAAACCTGATGGGCAATGGCCAGTCGCAGAAATTTAGATTGGTGTTCGCTCAAGGTTTCACACTCCGTTGGATCGGGCTAATGATGCCAGTAAAGTATCTGACTTGCGCGGATCTGATGTCATTGCTTGATATGATGCGGGCTTGTTCTGCTCGCCGGTAGTCGATGAAAGTCACCAGTTTTAATGCTAATGGCCTAAGAGCCGCGGCCCGTAAGGGGTTTTTTGATTGGTTCGATCAAGCCGACATTGATATTTTGTGTGTTCAAGAGACCAAGGCGCAAACCGATCAATTGAGCGATTCGATCTTTCAGCCAAGCACTCACCATGTGCGCTTTCGTGATGCCACGACGAAAAAAGGCTACTCGGGGGTCGGCATTTATTCGCGTCAAACACCGGACAAAATAATCACCGAATTGGGCTGGCCGCAGTTCGATGAGGAAGGGCGCTATATCGAGGCACGCTTCGGCCACTTAAGTGTGGTCTCTTTGTATTTGCCCTCCGGCTCTTCAAAAGAAGAGCGTCAGCAATTTAAGTTCGAAGTGATGGATTGGTTCCGGCCGATATTAAAACAGTGGCTTAACTCGGGACGCGATTACATTGTCTGTGGTGATTGGAATATTGCGCATACCGAGATGGATATCAAAAACGCCAAGTCCAATGAAAAAAACTCAGGCTTTCTGCCTGCAGAGCGCGCCTGGATGTCGGCGTTGATTGAAGACGACGGTTGGGTAGATAGTTATCGTCGTCTGATGCCTGACGCTCAGGATTACACCTGGTGGAGTCAGCGCGGCCGGGCCCGTGATAACAACGTCGGTTGGCGCATTGACTACCAGTTAGTAACTCCCGGATTGGCTGCTCGTTTGCGTGATTGTCGAATCGACCCCGAACCGCGTTTTTCAGATCATGCACCCTTTACCGTGAGCTTCAAGAATGACTGAGTCTGCCACTGCGAACGGCTCGCCTAACTGGAGGTCAGCGCTCGCAGCTTTGCGTCAACCCAAAGTAGCGGTCATGCTTTTTCTTGGTTTTGCCACCGGCCTGCCATTCATGCTGGTGGGCAATACGCTGGGCTATTGGTTGCGCGAAGAAAGTGTTGAGTTGAGCACAATTGGATTTTTGTCCTGGGTTGGCTTTGCCTATTCAGCAAAGTTTTTATGGGCGCCCTTCGTCGACAAAATTTCTGTGCCGTTTTTCGGTAAGTGGCTGGGCGCCCGCCGTGGCTGGATCCTGGCCTCGCAAATAATCGTGGCCGTTGCCTTGTTTTCGATGGCGACAGTGCAGCCGCTCGGCAGTCTGCAGGCGTTTGGCGTGCTGGCATTGGTTGCTGCATTCGCATCGGCAACCCAAGACATTGTGATCGACGCATGGCGAATCGAGAGCGCGAAAGATGGCAAAGAGCTGGCGATGCTCTCCACCGTCTATCAGATGGGCTATCGCGGAGCCCTGCTGGTTACTGATGCACTCATTTTGATACTCGCCGCACGTATTGGCTGGGGCTTGTCCTACGAACTCATGGCCGCATTGATGGGTGTCGGCATGATCGCTTGCCTGTTTGCTAAAGAGCCGCAAGCCACGAGACTCCCGCATGTCGGTGCCAAATTGTTGAGTGCCCGCGGCGCATTTGACGCGATCATCGGGCCGTTTATCGCGTTTTTTAAGAGCCACAAGCAGTGGGCTGTGTTAATGCTGGTATTGATCAGTTTCTACCGCCTCGCCGACTTCGTCATGGGGCCGATGGCCAATCCCATGTACGCCGATCTGGGCTTTGATAAAGAAGTCGTCGGCGCAGTTCGCGGTAGTTTCGGCTTAGTGGCGACCATTTTCGGCACCGCTGCGGCGGGCATGTTCGCACTTCGCTACGGTTTGATTGCCACGTTGATTGCCGGTGCGATCGTTGGCCCGGCGTCCAATCTGGCCTTCGCCTGGTTGGCGTGGTCGGGGCCGGATGCAACCGTGCTAAGCATCACGATGGTGATTGATAACTTTTCCGGTGGATTTGCCGGTATTGCGCTGATTGCCTACATGTCGAGCTTAACGAACATCGGCTATACCGCCACGCAGTACGCGCTGCTTTCGTCGTTCTACGCGCTGCTCGGTAAGTTTTTGAAAGGTTTTTCCGGGGTCAGTGTGGAGTATCTGGCTCAGGGCCGAAGCCTGACCGACGCCTATGCTCTGTTTTTTGTCGGCACAGCGCTCGTCGGTATTCCCGCTATCGTAGCCTGCATTATTTTGCTGCGGAAAAAGCTGGAGCCAACGCCGACTGATCCGCAAGAAGCGCAGCTCTAGGGCCGGGTTATTCGCTAAATATTCAGGGAAAAGGTTTTACTTGGGGCTTTTGCGTACTAAGCTTTCCGGGTAGAGATCAAGAAGACTATGGCTGACATTCTAGTACGGGACATTGATGAGCGCGTTGCTGAACGCATAAAAGAGGTGGCTCGGCAAAAAGGCTGGCCGCTAAACGATGTCGTTTTGTATTTGCTCAAGCAGTCTCTGGGCTTCATTGAACCCGAGCCGCCACCGATCCCCGGTGATATTGCGCGCCTGTCCGGCGCCTGGGGCGATGAGGAAATGAAGGCCTTCGAATCGGCGATGTCTGCTTTAGACGGCCTGCCCGACGATGCGCCATCGTATATGAGTGAAAAGAAAAAAAGCTGATCGGCGTCTAAGCAGGGTAAATGGCACCCAGGATGCGCGGCCCCTTAGCGCCCGTCACTTCTGCAACGTTTCCGGGCAGCCCCTTTAGCGTCTGGCGTGCGAGCCAGGCGAACGTTACTGCCTCAACCGCATCGGGATCCAGCCCGAATGCGGCTGTTGAGCTGACCGCGCTGCCCGCAAGCAGCTCAGAGATGGCTGCGAGCAAGGTCTCGTTATGAACACCACCGCCGCAGACCAGTAGCTGGCGCAATTGCGGCATATGTTGTTTAACCGCCATGGCAACGGTCTGCGCGCTTAGTTGGCACAGAGTTGCCTGTACGTCTTCGGCACTGAGTTGCAGCCCATCGAGTTGACGAGTGAGCCATGCGAGGTTGAACTGATCGCGCCCCGAGCTCTTTGGCGGTTTTTGCGCAAACCACGGGTCGCTTAAAAGGCGCCGCAGCAGCTCAGGATTCACTTGTCCTTGCGCCGCGAAGCGGCCCTTCGCATCAAAAGGCTCGTTCCGGTGCAGTTGCACCCAAGCATCCATCAATGCGTTGGCGGGCCCTGTATCAAAACCAATGATCGGGCCATCACTGGGCAACAGGCTTATATTCGCGATACCGCCCAGATTGAGAACCGCCCGCGCCTGGCCCGGGTCGCGCCACATCGCCGCATGAAATGCCGGCACCAGCGGTGCGCCCTGGCCGCCAGCGGCGACATCACGACGACGAAAATCGGCGACGGTGCAAATGCCGGTTCGCTCGGCGATGACGTTGGGATCGCCAACTTGAAGCGTATACGGGTAAGCGCCACTGGGCTTGTGACGCAAGGTTTGCCCATGCGAACCGATGGCGGCAATCTGATCGCAGCCAATGCCTGTTTCGCGAAGCAACATCAGGCTCGCCTCAGCAAAGGCCTGGCCTACGCGAACGTCAAGCTGGGCAAGTTCGCCCAGACTTACTTCGCACTGACTTTGCCCAAGCATCAAAAGCTGTTGGCGCAAATCCTCCGCCAGCGGCATCGTGCGAAACGCGGCTAATTCAAACGGTTCAAAGCGCACACAAGCTACGTCGATGCCATCAGCAGATGTGCCCGAGATTAGGCCGATGAAGTAGGGGTCATCCGCCACGTCAGCTTTAATTCATCGCTAACTGGCGCTCGTCCAGCATCTGCAGCTGGGCGATTACCGGTGCAATGCTTTGCTGGAACCGGGCCATATCTTTACCCTTGATCGGCTCCGGCTTGGGCAGGGTGACCGTTAGCGGATTACGGTGTACGCCCTTAACGCGAAATTCGTAGTGCAAGTGCGGGCCTGTGGACATGCCCGTTGATCCGACATAGCCGATAATCTCGCCTTGGCGCACACGTTGCCCCGAACGGAATTTTCCGAAGCGCGACATATGGGCATACAAAGTGGTAATGCCTTGGCCGTGGTCAATCACGACATTGCGGCCATAACCGTTGTGCCAGCCAGCCACTGCGATCCGGCCGTTGCCGGCAGCCATAATCGGTGTGCCGCTGCCTGCGGCGTAATCCACGCCTTTGTGCATTTTCATGCGGCCCAGAACCGGATGACGCCGTGCTCCAAACCGTGAGCTAAGGCGCGCAAATTCGATGGGCGTGCGCATAAATTCTTTGCGCGTGGGTCGGCCGTCCCGATCGAAATATTCCATGCGGCCATCGTATTCAAATAGCACGGCGATATACGGCTTGCCCTGATTAACAAAGTTAACTGCCAGCACGTCGCCACTGCCGATGCGCTCGCCATCACGCCACAGCTCTTCATAAATTAACTGGAAGCGATCGCCCACGCGCAAGTCCTGACCGAAGTCGATATCGAATTGCAAAGCCTTTGCCATCGCGATAATCGTCGCGGGGCTCAGGCCTGCTTTCTCGCCATCAACATACAACGAGTTTGTAATGGTGCCGCTTGCAGTCAGCACGCGACGCTGAAGAGGGCGATCAATTTCCATCCGCTTAATTTCTGCATCGTTTAGCGCTAACTCAACGCGCTTGGATTCGTCTTCGTTGAAATAAAAGCCGGTCAGTTTGCCCAGTGTATCGCGGCGGAATCCCAATTCGGCGCCAGCACGAATACGGCGCAGTGCGCCCTTTGCATCGGCTGCTTCAAGCACGCGATACATGTCGGTGATGGCGATACCCTGTTGTTGGAAAACACTGCTCAGCGTTTCGCCCGACTTTACTCGAACGGTTTCCCAGTTTTGTTCGATCGGGGCGACCAGTTGCTGGGCTGTCGCTTTCGGCAGTTCGATCGCCAATTCGGTGCTTGCGTGCGCACTTTCACGAACCGCTTTGGCCATGCCCGGCACGATAGAAATAATCAAAGCAATCAGCGCCACAAACAGGCTCGCAATGATCCAATGGCGACGTGACCACTGGCTCAGATTGAAATGAGAAATTTTCGTGGTCATCAGGGCATCCGGAATGAAGCTATAACGCGTAGTCTGCGCTACCATACTCAGCTTGAAAAGCCCCCGTCAAACGCTAGAAATGAACAGGGGTTCAGCCCCGGGCGGTACTGAGTGCTCAGCCCGTCGAACCAGCGGTAGGAAACATGTCAGAAATTAAGGAAGCTTTAGCACTTATTAGCCGCGGCGCGGACGAAGTTCTCAAGGTCGAGGAGCTTGAGGGGCGCCTGAAAAAAGGCCGTCCTTTAAGGGTTAAGGCCGGTTTTGATCCCACCGCTCCGGATCTGCACCTTGGCCATACGGTGCTGCTCAACAAGATGCGGCAATTTCAGGACCTCGGACATCAGGTCATTTTTCTGATCGGCGATTTCACTGGGATGATCGGCGACCCGACAGGCAAAAATGTGACGCGCAAGGCACTCACCCGCGAAGATGTGCTGGCAAATGCGCAGACCTATGCAGAGCAGGTGTTCAAGGTATTGGACCGGGAGAAAACGGAGCTGCGCTTCAATTCAGAGTGGTTCGATAAACTCAGTGCCGCCGATATGGTTCGGCTTTCGGGGCAATACACCGTGGCCCGAATGCTCGAGCGTGATGATTTTTCAAAGCGTTTCGCTGCTCAGCAATCCATATCTATTCACGAATTCCTGTATCCATTGGCTCAAGGCTACGATTCGGTGGCACTGAAGGCAGATGTCGAGCTTGGCGGAACCGATCAGAAGTTCAATTTGCTGATGGGCCGCACGCTGCAGGCGAGCTACGGTCAAGAGCCGCAGGTTGTGCTCACCATGCCGCTGCTTGAGGGTATCGATGGCGTGCAGAAGATGAGCAAGTCGCTGGGCAATTACATTGGTATCAATGAGCCGGCGATCGACATGATCACCAAGACCCTGAAGATTGACGACACCCTGATGTGGCGTTGGATTGAGCTGCTGAGCTTCGATATCAATATGGCCGAAGTTCAACAATTGCGGGCCGATGTGGCTGCTGGCCAGCTCAATCCGCGGGATATCAAGATTCGTCTGGCGCTGGAGCTGGCAAGTCGTTTTCACAGCCGATCAGAGGCGGAAAGTGCATTGGTTGGCTGGCAGGCGGCGGTGACGGGTCAGGGCGATACGAGCCAAATTCCACTCATGGAGATCGCGGTTGGCGCTGACGGACTGCGTTTGGCGGCATTATTATCGGCCGCCGGACTGGCAGCGAGTAATTCCGAAGGCAACCGCAAGATCAAAGAGCGCGCCGTTAAGATCAATGGCGAGGTAGTGGAAGACCCGCAAAGTATCTATACAGCGGGCTTTGAAGCAGTTGTGCAAATTGGAAAGCGCAACTTTGCAAGGATTCTGCTGAAGCCCGAATAAGCGGCGAAAGTCAAGAAAATTAATTTCCGCCTAAAAAGAAAAAATCCCAAAAACCTGTTGACGGATTTGATAAGTGGTGTAAGATGTGCGGCTCCCTCGGGCG
>CBDUOG010000002.1:0-86380 GCA_965368785.1 uncultured Gammaproteobacteria bacterium
TGAAGAAGGCGATCATATTGGCAATGCTGGCTTTGGCGGGGGTGTCGCTTTGTCGGGCGGAGTCGACGCCGAAGGCAAACGCCGTTGAGCTTTTAGTTCTGTCACAAACCCCGGTCGGCATTGCCAGTTGGAACGAGCATAATGCGTCGGCCTTTCGCGATGGCGATACATGGATGGCCGTGCACTGTGGTGAAATTACCTGCGCGGTTAGAGACCAGCAATTGATTGTCACTGCCGGCAAAGTTCCGACCACCGAAGGTGAGCAAGACGGCCATTGGCTGAGCACATCCGGTGCGCCGCGCTTCTTATTTCGCTCAGAAGCGATGAACTATCGCGGCGAAATTCCTGTGGCCCGACGCCAGGTATTCCAGTCTGCCAGCAGTGGATTGGAAGCTGTGCGGATAAGTGCAGATTGGCATAACGTGGCATACGAAGTAGATTTCGAACCCATCGGATCAAATCCTGAAAGTGAATACGCGCGCTCCCTTAAGCTCTACATATTGAATGCGGCGGGCCAACGCGTGAGCGAACAGCTCCTGGAAACACTCTATTCGGAAATCTTTGAGATCGATTTAGATGTTCAGCGCCGGGTGATTTGGGCGGGCGATTTGAATGGAGACGGCAAACTGGACTTAGTGATCGACTTGGCTAGCCTGCCGGGAACCGAAGTCAACGCGCGTTTATATCTATCGGGCGCTGATAACGCCGAATCGGTTCTAAGTAAGGCCGCTGAGTATTACTACTGGCCGGACGATATGCACGGTTGTTAATGCGATCTTCAAGTGCTGGGCTTGCGCGCCAGGGAACTCATGCGAGTTTTTGGCGCGCTTCTTTGAGTGCATCAAGTTGCTGTGACCAGTCTTGAAGGCGCTGCCGCTCTTGCGCGACGACCGCTTCGGGGGCGCCGCTAACAAATTTTTCGCTGCTCAATTTGCCTTCACACTTCTTGATCTCGATATCGACCCGGGCAATCTCTTTATCCAGACGCTTGCGTTCGGCATCTAAATCTACCAGGCCTTCAAGAGGCACCAGCAGCTTTAGCTCACCAACCATCGCGCTAGCTGCGGCTGGTGCGGCACCACTGACTGTATCAATGGATTCCAATCGGGCTAAGAACATCAGGCTATGCCGGTGCCGGTCAATCTGGGCCACATTAAATTTTCCATCCAGCAACAGCGGCACGGTCTTGGCTGGCGACAAACCGAGCTGGCTGCGCACTGAGCGCAACTGAGTTGCCGCAGACTTCAGCCATTCCACTTCGCGCGCGGCATCGGCATGCAACAAGGCGGAATCGTGCTCGGGGTAGGGCCGCAAGCTGACGGTTTTGTCATCAAGCTGTAAGCGCGGCGATACGTGTTGCCAGATTTCCTCAGTCACGAACGGGATTAGCGGATGCAGCGCGCATAAAATGCGTTCGAGCACGTATAACAACGTGTGCTTGGTGCTATTGACCGCGGATAGATCGTCCCCTTGCAATGCTGGCTTGGCGAGTTCAAGGAACCAGTCGCAATAATTGTTCCAGACGAATTCATACAGCGCCTGCGATGCAAGGTCGAAGCGATAGGCGGCAAGGCTTTGCTCGACGTCTCGCAGACACTCTTGCATGCCGTGCAAAATCCAATGCTCGGCATCGGTCTTGGGTGAGGGCAGGCCAGAGAAGCTTTGTTCCTCGGTATGCATCAACACAAAGCGCGAGGCGTTCCACAGCTTATTGCAGAAGTTCTTATAGCCCTCACAGCGATTCAGGTCGAACTTAATGTCACGACCATGGGTCGCTAACGAGGCAAATGTGAAACGCAGTGCATCGGCACCGAACGCGGGGATACCATCCGGAAATTCTTTGCGTGTGGCTTTCTCGATCTTTTCAGCCATCTTCGGTTGCATCAGACCTGAGGTCCGCTTTTCAACCAGCTCGTCCAAGCTAATGCCGTCGATCAAATCAATTGGATCGAGCACATTGCCTTTCGACTTGCTCATTTTCTGACCGTGGCTGTCGCGCACTAAGCCGGTGATATATACATCTTTGAACGGCACCTGGCCGGTGAAGTGATCGGTCATAACGATCATTCGCGCAACCCAGAAAAAGATGATGTCGAATCCGGTAATCAACACGCTACTGGGTAAGTAGCGATCAAATCCGCGCTCGGCCATCGCCTGCTCATTCGGCCAGCCTAGGGTTGAATGACTCCACAGCGCAGAACTGAACCAGGTCTCCAGTACATCGTTATCGCGATTCAGAATCTGCTCAGCGTCCAATGCGTTCTTCTCACGTACTTCGTTTTCGCTCCGGCCGACATAGATCTTGCCGCTTTCGTCGTACCAGGCCGGAATCCGATGGCCCCACCACAGTTGGCGCGAGATGCACCAATCTTGAATATTGGTCATCCAATGACGGTAGGTATTGATCCAGTTCTCCGGCACGAATTTCACTTTACCGGTTTCGACCAATTCCAAACCACGTGCACCGAGCTGGTCCATGCGCACAAACCATTGGTCGGTCAGATACGGTTCGATAACCTGGCCAGTGCGATCACCGCGCGGTACTTGCAGTTTGTGTTCTTTTGCCTCGATTAGCGCGCCGATCGTCTCCAGATCAGCCAACACCAGTTTTCGCGCGTCGTAGCGATCAAGGCCGCGGTATTTTTCCGGTGCGTTGTCGTTAATCGTTGCCGTTGGCGTGAGGATATTAATCATCGGCAGCTTATGTCGCTGACCAATTGCGTAGTCATTGAAATCGTGCGCGGGCGTAATCTTGACGCAGCCGGTACCGAACTCGCGGTCGACGTAGTCGTCGGCAATGATGGGTATTTCTCGATCGCAAAGCGGCAGGCGCAGCATTTTCCCGACTAAATGTGCATAGCGCTCATCTTCCGGATGCACGGCTACGGCAGCGTCGCCGAGCATCGTTTCCGGGCGCGTGGTGGCTACGGTCAAGTGGCCGGAACCGTCGCTCAGCGGATATTGCACCGACCACAGAAAACCATTTTCTTCCTCACTGACGACTTCTAAGTCAGAGATTGCGGTTTTTAATACGGGGTCCCAGTTGACCAGGCGCTGTCCGCGGTAGATCAGGCCTTCTTCGTGCAAGCGAACAAAGGTTTCAACGACTGATTCGGACGGCATCGCATCCATGGTGAATACCGAGCGCGACCAATCGCCACTGGATCCCATACGACGCATCTGACGCTCAATCGTATCGCCGCTTTCTTGTTTCCACTCCCAAACTTTCTCGATGAATTTTTCACGGCCCAGGCCATCACGGGTCAAGTTTTCGCGCGCCAGATTACGTGAAACCACCATTTCGGTAGCGATCCCCGCGTGATCGGTGCCCAGTTGCCACAGGGTGTCAAAGCCTCGCATGCGCTGGTAGCGAATCAGCGTGTCCATCAGCGTGTGCTGGAACGCATGCCCCATATGCAATGTGCCGGTGACATTCGGCGGCGGCAGCATGATGCAGTAGGGCTTGCCTTTGCCACTGGGTTTGAAAAAACCACTGTTCTCCCAATGGGCGTACAAACGGGACTCAAAGGTTTTGGGCTCGTAACTTTTATCCATGACGACAGGCACCCGAATCGGGCGAAATATCCACTCAGAAGGCTGCAAATCCTAGCAAATCAGCGCAGCACTGGCGAGAAATTACTCGCCGGCGGCCTTGAATGCGTCGCGGGTCAGGTTTTCCGGAGCGCCCGAAGTGCACACGACATCGTCTTCAATGCGCACGCCGCCATATGGCCGCAGCTCGTCGATACGATCCCAATTGACCGATTTGGCATGGTTGCTGTTTTTGAGTTTATTGAGCAAGGTCTCAATAAAATAGATGCCCGGCTCGATGGTCACGGCCATGCCGGGTGCGAGCTCGCGGGTCAGGCGCAGGAATGGATGTCCCTCGGGGCGTGCGATGGGTACGCCATCGATGTCCTGACGGCCGGCAACATCATGCACCTGTAAGCCGATCAGATGTCCCAGACCATGCGGGAAAAATGTCGCGGTGACGCCCGATGCGACCATATTGGCCGGGTCCATATTGACGATTTGCAGATTGGACAGGATGCCGGCTAATCGTAGGTGGCATTCCAGATGCAATTGTTTGTAATCGGAGCCATCTTTAACCAGGTTGGCCAAAGCAATTTGTTCCTTGTCCACGGCATTGATCAGGTCGGCAAACAAGCCGGGTTCCTTGCTCCAGGTGCGGGTGATATCCGCGGCGTAACCATCGACCTCGGCGCCGGCGTCGATCAAAAAGCTCAAATGCTGTTTCGGACACTGCGCAGCCTGATACTGGTAGTGCAATGTCGCGCCGTGCTCATTGAGCGCAACGATATTGCCGTAGGGTAAGTTCAAATCGTTGTGGCCGCTGGCGGCCAGATATGCGCGGTGAATTTCGAGCTCCGAACCGCCATCGTGAAATGCTTTACGCGCGGCAATGTGAGCTTTGACTGCGACCGTGGATGCCCGGCGCATACAGTCAAGCTCGTACTCAGTCTTGTAGGCACGTTGATAATGCAAATAATCAATCACGGCCTTCGGGTTGTTGGGTTCGAATCCATTCAAGCCCGCATCGGATTCAGCAATGATTGCCGACTTGCCCGATTTTGGCAGGTGATCCGCGGCCTGAGCGGCCTCGGTGATTATGCGGATATCGAACTGCTCCACCCAAAAGCCGCTCGGCGCTTGCGGCGGCGTGTGCCAATAGTCGTCAGGTTGGAAATAAATTAATACCGGCTTCTTACCGGGGGTGTAGCTGACCCACGAATGGGGGTGCTGGGTCAGTGGGGCCCACCACTTAAATTGAGGATTCACTTTGAACGGGTAAACGCGATCATCCAGGAATGCGTATTTCTCGACGCCCGATGCGACCAGTAAATGATCAAATCCACCCTTGGCCAGCGCAGCGTCGGCGTGCGCGCAAAGCGTTTTAATATGAGTTTGAAAGTGTTTCGACATGGCGCATTCCATTAGTTAGCCCAGCTATTGTGCCGCAAAGCACGTGAATGCCCTAACAAGAGCCGCTGGAGCCTGAGGCAACGGTTTCGATTTCCGGCGAAGAGCGGATTTTAATGCGGCGCTGCAGCGGCTCGGTGATCAAGAGCTTGCCCTGCTCGGTCAGAAGCATGGCGCAACTTAGGCCCATCGACTTCACTAAGTCGCGAAATTTATCCGGTCCAGCCGCCATGAGTGCCGTCGCGGCCGTATCGGCCAGCAGCGGATTAAAGCTGAGCACGGAACTGGCCAGCACATCGGCGGCCGGCTCGCCGGTTTTTGGATTGATTACATGCGGCCACCGCTTGCCGCTGCTACTGCGGCGATACTTGGTGTAGGCGCCCGAACTGAACAGGTACTCACCATCGCGCAAGGCTAGCGAGGCAAAGACGCCGCCACGCGGATCACGAATCCCCACTGACCACGGCTTGCCTGCGTTATCTCCCCGACTGGAAACATCTCCCCCAAAATTAATTAGGGCGCTCTCAATATTCATCCGGGTCAGTATGTCGTTAGCGCTTTTTAGCGCCATGCCCTCTGCGATCGCGTTAAAGTCCAACCGTATATTGGGATTGCTGCTGCGTATTTGCGTTCGATCGTGGCTGAAGTCTAAGTCGGCCAGACTGGCTGGATGTGCGCGCCACTGGTCAAGTTGAGCCGGCGTGGGTGGCGCAGTTGTGATTGGATAGTCTGAAGTATGGAAGCCATACAGTCGGACAAGTTCACCCATACTCGGATCAAAGTAACCTTGGCTGCTCATGACATAAGGTGCGCTGGACTCCAGCGCCAAATTAATTTGCTCGTCGAGCAGGCACCAACTGCCCGAACGCAGGCAATCGTTCAATATAGTCAGTCGCGACATTTCCCACGCGTGCCAGCGCATTTGCTGGTCTGACCAAACCCGAACGATGCTCGATATGGCATCTTTTTTTACATCCTCACTTCTCGCGTGCAACTCCAAACGGGCGTCGGTTCCGAAAACTAGGATGCGTTCGGAGTCCTGATCGTCATAGGGTTGTGGAGAGCAGCTGGTAACGAAAAATGCGAGCAAGAAGATGAACCCGGCAATTTTCTTAGACGAACGCATAAGCCTTAGACGTAGTCACTTCCCGGCTGGTTTACCCACACCCGAATGTTGCTGAGGGATTCGGGTGAGATGTCGATAAAACGCAGTCCTGACCACACCTGACCCGGCGCTGCCGCTTCATCAGCCCATAATTCATGCGCTCCGACTTCCACAGCGAGCTTTTCGTCGCGATCGGTGGTCAGTTCAAATCGGAACTGAAACAGTGCGTCCGAAGTGAGTGGGCGGTTGGTCACCATAAGCACACCGGACTCAGAAAGATTACCGATTTTGCCGACATACTCTTCGGTCATTGTGTCTAAGATCAGGATTTCGTGCGCCGCCTTTCTGCGCTTGGCGCGGCGATATTCTACGTTCATGCCATTGCCTCGGCTTCCGGTGGAGCGGCCTTGCCTGAGAATGATTTCAATGCGCTCACGACTGCATTCCAGGCGCGATCGACCAGGCCTTCTTTCTTCTCTTCAACGATGAAAGCTTGTTTTTTCGCCATCAGTCGTGACAGGCCCGCAATGGTTTCTTCAGCAACCTTCTGGCCGCGGTGATTAACCAATAGCAGATTGCCTGTTACCGTGCTGTACCAGGAAATTCGACGGCGAACTTTATCGCCTTGCTGGTTCGTTACAAACTCGATCCAGCTACCAAAGGGTAGCTTCTTAATTTGTTCGGCAAAAACTTTCTCTTCCGATGTCAGCGATTCGGCGGCTTTTTTGTTCGCCGCAACGTCCGCGCCCAAACGCGATTTCGCTTTGAGTTTCAAAGATAACTCAGTACGACTGGTCGCGCCGGATTCGTCTTCTGCCGCCGGGTCAATCAGGCGTGCTGCAATCGCTTGCGCTTCGCTTTGATGATAACCAACTTGCGAAAGCGCGGACTCAACTTCTGCATGCAGCTCTTTCGAATCTTCCGGCTTAGCCGCGCCCGGCTTAGCTAATTCAACCAGCTGTTCGGCGATACCAAGCTGATGTTTCCATTGCTCAGAGTGCTCGCCATTACGAAGCGCCGTTAGTGCCAGCACATCGGTCCAGGCTTGGGTCAGCAGGGTATGGGTGAATTTTGGTAGGTTCTGGCCTTTAGTCAGCGCCTCAACTGCCTTCGCCGCGTTCTCGCGCGCTACCGCTAGTTTTTCTTTGCCTTTTGCCGCATCCACGTGGCGTCGCTCGGCGACTTCGGCTTTTCGTGCAACGGTCTGCAAGTGTCCGCTGATATCGGTGAGCATCGACTGGAAGATGCCCAGATCGCCGTCAAATTCCTTCATCGTGCGATCAACTAAGCTTTGCATCTTCGATACAAGCGCAGTGTCTGCATCTTCTTCGCTCAGCCAGTACGCACCGGTTTCGGCCACGGCATTAAGCATTTGGCGGGCGGGATGCGCTTCCTGAGTAAAGAAGCCCTTGTCATCCAATGCAACGCGTAATAAAGGAATCTGCAACTTGGTCAACAGCGATGAAGCTGGGGAGGCGGGACGGATTTCCTTGGTCAGATGATCGAACAGCATGCCGATCAGATCGAAGGTGTCGCTGTCCTCTTCCTGCAGCGCAGGCGAATGATCCTCAGGCGCGGATTTGCGCAATTGCGCGAGAAGATCGTTTTTTAGGTGGGCGACGGTCCGCGGAACAGACTTGCCGCCCTCCATCGTGGTCAGGTTCGGTGAGTGCTGCAGGTTTCCGAGCACCGACTGAACTTTTTCCGAGGGTGCAACATACTGCGGTCCACTCGGGACGCCGGGTTTATCGCTGCCCAATTTCGAAATTAGCTCGCGACGCCCCGCCAATAAATCACGGATCTGGCCGAAATCTTCCTTAGCTTGAGCGGGATTGCCCGATGGTGGTGCAGCACGCGGCGCTTGATTTAGTCCCGGCCACGGCAGCGACTCACGCGGTCGGCTGGCCATGGTTGGCTCGGGTGCACGCGGACCACCTGATTTTTCAGATTCGGCCTGACTCGCGCTCTCGGTTTCCGGCTCGGCCGCATCTTCGGCTCCACCATTGGCTTTCTGGCCCGAACCTTTGCTGCGAAAGCTGGCATGCTGCAAATGCGGTAGGACATTGCGCTGGGCCAGGATTTCGTTAATACGGTCAACAAAGTTGGTGAAATCGGAAATAACAACGCGTTCGAAAACCCGGAATAGTAATAAACGATGTTCGTTGGACAGTTCTAGGCAAACCGCCGCTTCTTTAAGCATGCGGCAAAGCGAGTGCGGACCAATCGGCAAATCTTCTGCGTCGAAGGCAGGCTTGCCCGCCAATACGCCAAAGCGCTGGCCCAATAAATAAATCGGCAAACTGTTGCGCATTTCAGCGCGGCTGGTAATTTCCGCAAAGACTGTGGCCTCATCCATGTCGGATTCTTCGACCAGTGATAATTCGCTTGCGACAATGTTGCTGGTTTGCTCTTCGCTTGAGACCACTACTTCGTCGGCGCGAATACCGGCGAGGGTCGCTTCCAGCAGAACTAAGAAACGCGGAATTAGGTCGGGACGGGTACGCTTAATGACGCGCAGCGCTTCGAGCCATCTCGACTGAACCTGGTTATTGCGGGCCTGCTCAGCGAACTTAAATACTTGTTGTTCGAACTCATCAAGCGTTCGTGTCAGCCCGCTCTCCAGTTGCTCTGCGGCAAACTCGAGTGCGCTTTCCAGTATTTTTTTTACTCTGCGAGGAAGCGCTTGATTAGCTAGCGTTCGACTCTGAGCAGTTCCTGTATTTGCCAATTGGCTCATCCAACATGCATGGGTAGGGTTGCTTGATTCTAGGCACTCTAGCGCGCCACGGCTAGGGTTTTAGCACGACTGGGTCGATTTTTGCCCAGTTGTGCCATCCATGTCCGCATGAGTCAGTTGTTTGCGTTCCATAATAATTCGATCAGAAAACTACGTCCCGGGCTGGCGAAACCGCTGGCCAGTTGGTAGTCATGGTCGAGCGCATTTTCGATTTTGGCCATGAGTTTGAGGTGGCCGCTCAACTGCCACTGAGCACGAATATCTAGGCGCGAATAGGCCCCAAGCGGGCCGTCGAAGTCCTGTCTGCGGCTGGTTGCCTGCCAATCTGCGCCGAGTTCAGTGCCGCCGGCGAAGCGGTAGCTCAGACCCAATGACCCTTTGCGCGGTGCGCGGCGAAGCAGTTCATCACCGGTATTAAGATTTTGCGTGCGCTGCCAGGTCACGCTCGTGCTCAGCTGCCAATTGCCCAGGCTTGCCAAGTACTCTAATTCGGCACCTTTCAGACGAGCCCTTTCAATATTTGTCGCTTGAAAATTGACACCGCTGAATGAAATGAGTTGATCAATATCACTGCGATATAAGCTTAGTTTGAGCGATTGATGCTGGCTTAGTTGCTTATTCAGGCCCAGCTCAAGGCTCTGTGACTCCTCGGGTTGTAGCATGGCATTGCCGGCAAAGAGTCCACCAAATCCGGGTGAATAGAGTTCGTTAAAACTCGGCGCTCGATAAGCTTCTCCCCAGCTCAGTCGAGTATTCAGCGATTCGCTAAGTGTCCAGCCCCAAGCCGCTTGTGCGGTATTGGCGTGACCAAATTGCTGGTTATCGTCGTGACGCACCGCGACTTCCAATTGATGCTGAGTAAAGTCACCCAGCCATTGGCCGAATGCAGCTCTATTTTCGCGCGTCTGATCGAATAAACTGCCGGAGAAGCTGCTTAGCGACTCGCCAAGTTCCTGACTCCAGTTCAAGCCAATAAGGACACGGTTTTGATCGTCCAGAGCCAGCTGGTTGATCCAGTCTGCATTCAGGCGTTGGCTATTAATGCGACTTCCATAGGCGGGCGTATTCAATCGGTCGCGGCTGTACCCCAGACTGAGCGTATGTGACCAGCGAGTGTTGATTCTGCCGTCGATTGAAACGCCGCCAGTAAGGTTGTCGCCGAAGGTTTCGCCCTGATCAAACTCGACATCGGCGTCGGTATTCAAAATGAAGCCGGACAGCGCATATGTGCCCAGGCTCGTTCGACCGATCATCGACGCATTGCGGTTGCGATAGCCATCTCGATCCGGATCGAAGGACCAGTTGCTCGGACTACTGGCGTTGATCCCGGTGCTGCGTTCCAGCCCTAAGGCCAGACCCAGTTGGCCATGTTCTGAATTGATGCCGGTTCCTGCTGACGCGCCCGCCAAGCCCTGACTGCCGACCAGCGCGCTGGCAAAGCTGGCATCGGGCGCGCGCGTGAATATATGGATGACGCCGCCGATCGCATCGGAGCCCCACAGCGCCGCGCGCGGGCCGCGAACAATTTCGATACGTTCAATTTGGGCCAGTGGTATCAAGGAAAAATCGAACAAGCCTTGACCGGTCGCGTTGACCCGCACACCATTGATCAAGACCATGGTGTGATTCGAGTTCGAGCCGCGCATAAATACAGTGCTTAGCGCACCGCGACCACCATTGCGTGACACATCGATTCCGGTCTGTCGCGACAACAAGTTCAGCAGATCGCCGGCCTGGCTGCGTTCGATTGCCTGTCGGTCAATAACCGTAACGGATGCCAGACTGTGATCTTCGCTCTGTTCAATACGATTGGCTGTAACAATGACGGTATCCAGAGTCTGCGCAGTTTGAGCCAGAGATTCTGAAGCCGTTGAAATGGTGATAAGTGCTGTAACAACAGCACCAAGTTGAGAATGTTTCACTAAATTGCTCCTATTTCGCGCACCCGCGCAGATGACGCAAATGGAGACAGGAGCAGACGCGCATACGCGAGTCCACGCCATTGCCCGCCGCAATGCGTCGCTTAGAACAGGGCCGGTCTCCGGGCTTATCGCAGAAGCTCAATTCGCCGCCTTCCCAGTTTCCCAGTGGCTTGTGGCGAAGAATACGATTTACCGTTGCGGGGGCAGCGCCGGAGTCTAACCGGCTTCCCGAGCACCCTGAACGCCGATAGTTTAGCGAGTATTAGGATAGCTGTGAATCATTTCCGTCGAACACATGTCTTAAGTGTTCGGTCTTGTGGTCGATACAATAGGATGATATTTCTCTTATTGCACATTTGCTGCATGATAAGTACTGCACTGTGATGAAACATAATGACGATTGAGCGGAAATGGCAGTATTGGATTTGGGTGATCGGTCTCGCGCTGGTCGCCGTCGGTGCATCGAATGCTCAGTTCGCAATCAATTCGGCGGCCCACACTAATTTAGAGCTTGTGTCGGTCATGCTGGCTTTCTTTGTTGGCGCCTTAGCTTTGGTGCGCTATTACAGTCGTGAAGACTCCTTGTATCTGTTTTTGGGATTGGGCTTTTTGGGCACTGCGTTTCTTGACGCGAACCATGCGCTGGTTACGTCTGAAGGCTTGCGTGCGGCCATGCCATCGGCGATGCGCGATTTGATTCCGTGGAGTTGGGTGGGCTCGCGTGTGTTTTTAGCGTTGATGCTCACGGGTGTATGGGTGTATCAGTGGAAGCGCTTTGAGATTGATGTGCTTAGTCCGAAGAGAGTTTATGCATTTTCGATCGCATCTGTCGTCGTATTTTCTTTATTCCTGGCCACAACTGAATTGCCGAGCCCGTTTAGTGAGGCGGGCGTGATCCACAGGCCATATGAACTGTTGCCCGCGTTATTATTTGCCTTCGCATTGTGGGGTTTCTTGCGTCAGGGCCATTGGCGCAACCGCGTGTTTTCACACTGGTTGGTGATTAGTTTGCTTATCGCTATCGCGGCGCAATTGTGGGTGATGCCTTTCTCGGCCGAAGTGTTTGACGCACAGTTTACAATTGCCCATGCATTGAAGATTCTCAGCTACGGCTGCGTGTTAACCGGCTTGCTCGCTAATATTTATTTCAATTTTCAAAAAGAACGCGAAAGCGTGCGCTTGGTTAGCCAGCAAAATGAGGCGTTGTTTCGTGAAATAGCCAGCTCAGCAGAGATGCGCGGGCAGTTAGATGATTTGCTAAACAGTCTTTCCGGAGCCAAATCGCGTGAGAGCAAAGACTCCGAGTAAATCAGCTGCCTTGCAGGAATAAGCTGATCAAATCATTGTTGAATCGCTGGCCCTGCTCAGTAATTTTCAGATCAAATTCATCGATAACAATCCACTCGCGCTGCCGGGCACTGTCGAGCTGGGCTTTGAGGCTGCTTAGCGGCAGGCCGGTGCGTTGTATGAATAGATTAAGATCGAAACCGTTTTGCAGGCGCAGCGCATTGAGCATAAATTCGAAGGCCCGGTTTTCCGGTGCAATCAACTCGTCACCACCGATTCGCTCGTTGCTGGTCGCCGCTTTCAAGTAAGCGCCCGGGTTTTTGAGTTTCCACCGGCGCCGGATACTTTGATCCGCACCCGAAGTGATTTTGCCGTGTGCACCGGCACCGATGCCGAGGTAATCGCCAAACTGCCAGTAATTTAAGTTGTGCTGACAGTAACGGCCGGATCGGGCATAGGCCGAAACTTCATAGTGGCTAAAGCCTGAGGCGCGCAACATCTCCTGACATCGCTCCTGGGTTTCCCAGGCTTGGTCTTCATCGGGCAATCCCGCCGGTGGCCTGGCCGCATACAAGGTGTTGGGTTCGAGCGTCAGGTGGTAATGCGAAAGGTGTGCAGGCTCAAGCGCTAATGCTTTGTTCAAGTCGTCCAGCGCCTGTTCGGTTGTCTGCTTCGGCAATGCGTACATCAGGTCCAAATTGATATTGGCAAACCCGGCATCCTGCGCCATACGCACTGCGCGCGCGGCTTGGTTGCTGCTATGAATTCGGCCAAGCACGTGCAAGTGCTCGTCGTTAAAACTCTGCACGCCGAAACTCAGGCGATTGACGCCGGCCTGACGATAGTGCTCGAAGCGATCAAATTCGGCGGTGCCTGGATTGCATTCCAAAGTAATTTCGCACTCGGGCGCAAAGCGCAATCGGGCGCTGGCGGCGGAAAGAATATCGGCGATCGCGGCACCCGGAAACAGACTGGGTGTGCCGCCCCCGAAAAAGACCGAACTAATCGTGCGCCCCCATACCAACGGCAAGTCTTGATCCAAGTCGGTGATCAGCGCTTGCACATACTCGGCGATGGGTAACTCGCCTTTTGCTTGATGTGAATTGAAGTCGCAATAGGGGCATTTGCGCACGCACCACGGGATATGCACGTAAAGCGCGAGCGGTGGCGGCATCAAGCTGCTCATCCGAAGAGCATTTGCTTGAGTTTTTCACGCAATGCTTGCAACGCACGCGCACGGTGGCTAATGCGTTTTTTTTCCGTGGCGCTGAGTTCGGCAGAGCACTGCTCAAGGGCCGGGACATAAAACAGCGGGTCGTAGCCAAAGCCGTTTGCGCCGCGCGGAGTCAATGCAATTTCGCCGGTCCAGACGCCTTCGGCAAGGATCGGCCGTGGATCGTCGGCGCTTCGCACCAGCACTAATGCGCAGTAGAAGTGAGCGCGGCGTTGGTCGCCCGAAAGGCCTTGCATTTCGCGCAGCAGCTTGGCGTTATTAGCCGCGTCGTCACCGTGAGCCCCGGCATAGCGTGCGCTATAGATTCCCGGCGCGCCGTTTAAGGCATCCACGATTAGCCCGGAGTCATCGGCGAGTGCCGGCAAGCCGCTGATGCTCGCGGCGTGGCGCGCTTTGATCAACGCGTTTTCAAAAAAGCTCAAGCCGTTCTCTTCGACGTCTTCCACCATAAACTGCGATTGTGGCAGCAGCTGCAGTCCGAGTTCGTCTAGGCTGGCTTGTAGCTCGGCAAGTTTGCCGGCGCTACTGCTGGCCAGCACAATTTTTTCAAACACTGCTAAGCGCCTGACGCTGCAAATCAATCAACTCCAATACACCCTTGTGTGCCAGACCGAGCAGGGTGTCCATTTCGGCGCGGGTGAATGCATTGCCTTCAGCGGTGCCCTGGACCTCAATAAAACCGCCAAGCTCATTCATCACCACATTCATATCGGTATCGCACTGGCTATCTTCGGCGTAGTCCAGATCCAGTACGGCCTGTCCTTGGTATAAACCGACCGAAATTGCGGCAACCGCTCCGATCACCGGGCTGCGTTTGATTAAGCCTTTGCTCAGCAACCAGTTCGAGGCATCACATAAGGCCACGTAGGCGCCGGTGATGGCCGCCGTGCGCGTGCCGCCATCGGCCTGAATGACATCGCAATCCAAAGTGATTGTGCGTTCACCCAGCGCGTCGCGATTGACGCAAGCGCGCAGGCTGCGTCCGATCAGGCGCTGGATTTCCATCGTCCGACCACCCTGTTTGCCGTTTGCTGCTTCGCGCCCCATTCGGCTATGGGTAGAGCGGGGTAGCATGCCGTACTCGGCAGTGACCCAGCCGGTGCCTTTTCCACGCAAAAAGCCCGGAACCCGGTCTTCTACACTGGCGGTGCACAGCACCTTGGTTTCACCAAAGCTCACCAGAACCGAGCCTTCTGCATGGCGCGTATAGTTGCGCTCAATGCGGATCGGGCGCAGGGCGTCAAAGGGTCGGCCGCTCGGGCGTGCGATGGCATTCATACAGGAAGTTTTCCAATTGTCGGCTATGAAGTTTACCATCTGGGCTTAACTAGCCTTTAGGGAATTTATGATCCGCAGCATGACCGCGTACGCCGCAGCCGAGTGCAATGGTGCCTGGGGCACGCTTGGCGCCGAGTTGCGTGCCGTCAACCACCGCTATCTGGAGTTGAGCTTGCGCTTGCCTGAAGAGCTCCGGGTATTTGAGCCGTATATTCGTGAGCAAGTTGCGGCGCGCATATCGCGTGGCAAGTTGGAGCTGGGAATGCGCGTGCGCGGGATGCCTCAGGCGGCCAGTGGTATCCGCATTAATCAGGTACGACTCGCTGAGTTGGCCGAGGCGCAAAAAACCGTGGCCGCGGGATTGAGCACAGCACCCAGTGATTTCATCGAGGTTCTAAAGTATCCGGGGGTGGTCGAAGAGGCGCCCATCGATATGGACGGACTAGAGCGCGATGTACATGAGGTGCTTGCCAGTCTGCTGGATAGCTTTATCGACGCCCGGGCCCGCGAGGGCGAAAAATTGGCCGCGGTTATGCGCAGCCGTCTCGACTCGATTGATGAATTGCTGCGGCAACTGCGCGTGTGGATGCCGGAGATTCGCGAGCAGCTGCAAACCAGACTTCGCGCCCGGCTCGCCGAGCTGGCGCAAGCCGCAGACAACGGGCGGCTGGAGCAGGAGCTGGTAATCGGCCTGCAGAAGATGGATGTAGAGGAAGAATTGGATCGCCTGGACACGCACGTCAGCGAGGCCCGCCGCGTTTTGGGCTTGGATGAAGCGGTGGGGCGTCGTTTGGATTTCCTGTTGCAAGAATTCAATCGCGAAGCCAATACCCTGGGCTCCAAGTCGGTAGACAGCAGAACCAGTCAGGCTGCGGTAGAGTTGAAGGTGTTAATCGAACAAATACGCGAACAAGTGCAGAACCTGGAGTAAGGCATGCGCGGAACCTTGTATGTGGTAGCGGCCCCATCGGGAGCGGGCAAGTCCAGTATCGTTAATGCGGTTCTGGCTCGCGAGGCGGGTATTGCCTTGTCCATATCATTCACTTCCCGCGCCGCCCGGCCCGGTGAACGGCATGCCCAGCACTATCATTTCGTCAGCAAGCCAGAGTTTGAGCGAATGATTGAGGCGAAGGATTTCTTTGAATTCGCTTTAGTTCATGGCGATTACAAGGGAACGGCCAAACAATCGGTTGAGCCGCAGTTGGCCGCCGGTCGGGACGTTTTACTCGAAATTGACTGGCAGGGCGCGCACCAGGTCCGGGATAAAGTGCCGGGGGCGGTAACCATCTTCATTCTGCCGCCATCTAAGGAGACCCTCGAAATTCGTATGCGTAATCGCGGGCAGGACAGTGACCAAGTGATCGCCCAGAGGTTGGCCGCGGCCAGGGAAGAGATGAGCCACGCCCCGGAGTTCGACTACATCATTGTCAATGAGCACTTCGATACCGCAGTTAACGAAATGCGCTCAATCTTCGTGGCAAACCGCCTGCGACGTGATGTTCAGCTGTCACGTCAAGCTGAACTGATGCAACGGCTACTGCGTTAAGCTTGCTTATCGGCTGTGCTAAGAGGTAAAATCTCCGGTTCGCATTCAGCCCCCGGCATCGATCGGGGTCTTTCTTTGGAGATTTCATGGCTCGTATTACCGTTGAAGATTGCCTGCAAGTATTCGACAACCGTTTTGAACTGGTATTGATGGCCGCCAAGCGTGCCCGCCAGCTAGCTAAAGGTGCCGAGTCGGTTATGGATAATACCGAGCTGGAAGATAAGCCGACGGTTCTGTCCCTGCGTGAAATCGCAGCACGCCGGGTTGATCAAAGTTTGATTGATGACGTTGACCGTCAAGAACGCGAGCGCAAAGAGCGTGAAGCGCTGGAATGGGCTGCAGCCGAAGTGGTTGATGATGATTTGAAGGGCACTGAAGACTAATTTAGTACCCTCACAGTGCATCCGAAGACACCCGCTAAAGCGGGTGTTTTGCTGTCTGGATCTCGGCCATCACCAGCCCTTCATGTATTGCCGTTAATGCGCGGCCTCGCTAGGCTGCATCTATGAGCCCAAGAAAAGCCGCCAGTAAAGCACCTGAAACCAATCCGGACCCGTGTCCGGAGCAGGTCGCCGCACTCGCGACACAGCTGGCTGACTACTTGCCCGAGGCAAAGGTTCAGCGGGTAGTGCGAGCCTATCAAGTGGGGGCAAAGGCGCATCACGGGCAAACCCGGCGGTCCGGTGAGGCCTACATCACCCACCCAGTGGCGGTCGCCTCAATATTAGCGGGTTTGCGCTTAGACGATGACACCTTAGTGGCGGCGATTTTGCATGACACGCTCGAAGATACCAAGCTTTCACCAGAGGAGCTTAGGGCCGAGTTTGGCGACGAAGTAGCCGAATTGGTCGACGGGGTAACCAAGCTCGATAAACTGCAGTTTCGCGACCGTTATGAGGCCGCGGCGGAAAGCTTCCGAAAGATGATGATGGCGATGGCCAAGGATTTGCGGGTAATCCTCATCAAGTTGGCCGATCGATTGCACAACATGCGCACGCTAGATGCCATGACCACTGGATCACGTCGGCGAATCGCTCGCGAGACACTCGATATTTACGCGCCGATTGCACAGCGCCTGGGTATGAATCAGATCAAAGCGGAACTACAGGATTTAGGTTTTCGCGCGCTGTATCCGGTGCGCTATAAAACGATTGCAAAGAAAATATCGACCCAACCGAGCATGCGCCGGGAGGTTCTGGCTTCAATTGAGCGGCGTATGACAGAGCGATTGAAAGAAGAGGGGATTCCTTTTCGTTTGGTCGGCAGGATTAAATCACCCTGGAGCATTTATACCAAAATGAAGGAAGAGCAGAAGTCGCTCGACCAGGTATTGGATGTGGTGGGTTTTCGCCTCATCGTACAAAGTGTGCCGCAGTGCTATCACGCATTAGGCGCAGTACATTCTTTGTTTAAGCCGCTGGATGCGCGATTCCGCGACTTCATCGCGATCCCTAAAGCCAACGGCTACCAGAGTTTGCATACCGTTTTATTTGGCCCGCATGGTGCGCCGATCGAAGTTCAGATTCGAACCGAAGAAATGGATATGGTGGCCGAGCGCGGAATCGCGGCACACTGGTCGTATAAAGATAATCAGCGGCCGAGTAGTAATGCTCAGTTACGCGCGCAAAACTGGGTGCGCGGGTTGATGGAAGAACAAAAGGCGGAAGTGTCTTCGCTGGAGTTTCTTGAGAACGTCAAAGTTGATTTGTTCCCTGACGAGGTCTACTTGTTTACGCCCAAGGGTGACATTCTGTCGCTGCCGCGTAACGCAACCGCCTTGGATTTTGCTTATGCGGTGCATACCGATGTGGGTAATCATGCGGTGGCCAGCCGTGTAGATAAAAAACTGGTTCCTTTGCGCACTAAGTTGGCCAGTGGCCAGAGCGTGGAAATTATTTCGGCGCCTTCGGCGCAGCCCAGCCCGCAGTGGCTGGAGTATGTGGTTACGAGCAAAGCACGTACAGCGATACGCCATCATTTGAAACGTCTGCAACATGAGGATGCGGTCAGTTTGGGACATCGGATGTTGGATCGCGCTCTGGAAGTGTTGGACTTCTCTCTGGAGCGGGTGCAGGTCGAGCAAATCGCGGCATACTTGCAAGAGCACCATTATCCGAGGCTCGAAGCGCTTCTCGCAGATATCGCTCTGGGCAACCGTACTGCGCAAAATGTCGCGCAGACCCTGGTATTCGGTGCGGAGGCAGCGCCGGTCGAAACACCAATGGATATGCTTGGTAGACAAAAGGTCATGATTAACGGCAGTGAGCGCGGGATTCTGACGTTCTCTAATTGCTGCCATCCGATCCCCGGCGATGAAATCATAGGGTTCCTGAGCGCCGGAAAGGGCATTGTCGTGCATCGACAGACCTGTCCGAATATTGAGTCGGTGTCGCGCAACTCAGATCGTTTGGTGCCGATGGATTGGGATCGTGAAGTCAAGGGTGATTACCGTGCGGTCATGCGTATCGAGGTTGTGAATAAACCGGGAGTACTGGCGCAGGTAGCTGCAGCGATTGCCGCTAGTAGTTCAAATATTGACTCGGTGCAGTATCTTGATCGCGACCTCAATGTGTCGATGATGGAGTTTGGTGTTGAGGTTCGCGACAGTGAGCACTTAGTTGAGGTCATTCGTCGTCTGCGGCGATTGGGTGTAGTGCACTCGGCGGAGCGGGCCTAGCTCGGGATTATTTTGCGCAATGCGATTAGAATTGCGGCTTATTCAGGAGATAAATTATGCCTCGCAAAGCAGTCACAACAACTAATGCACCAGCGGCAATTGGTCCGTATTCCCAGGCTACCCGCGCTGCAAATATGGTTTTCTTGTCGGGGCAGATTCCTCTAGTACCGGAAACCGGTGCATTGTTGGACGCAGACATCACTGCGCAATCGCGGCAAGTGTTCAATAATCTTCGCGCTGTGTGCGAAGCGGCCGGTGGCTCGTTTTCGGACATCGTTCGGGTGGGAATTTATCTCACTGATCTGGCCGATTTCGCTGCGGTCAATGCGGTAATGGCTGAATGCTTTTCAGAGCCGTTTCCAGCGCGCTCGACCATTGAGGTTTCTGCCTTGCCGAAGGCTGCCAGGGTCGAGGTCGACGCCATCATGGTGCTGGATTAATTGAGAGGATGTCGTCTGACATCCATCAACTTCCGGTAACTACGCTCAAGGGTGTGGGCCCGCGGCTAGCTGAAAAGCTTGCTAGCAAAGATATTCATTGCCTGCAGGATCTCTGGTTTTGTTTGCCACGCGCCTATGAGGATCGAACCCAGCTCACTTTGATCAGTGCGCTTCGAGCCGGCAGCGCAGCGCAGGTTCTGGCGCGAGTCGAAGCGGTTGAGAGAGGATTTCGTTATCGGCCGATTTTGCGCGTTGCAGTCAGCGACGAAAGTCACAGCACATTGCTTCTGCGTTTTTTCCATTTTCGCTCGCAACAGGCCAATGCGTTTCGAGTGGGCCAGCGCTTACTTATTTTTGGCGACGTGCGCCACGGTCAGCATGGTTTAGAGATGGTCCACCCGAGCTATCGGGCGTTGGCAGAGGACGAGCAATTCGAGTTGCCCGATGCACTGCATGCGATTTATCCACTGACCGAAGGATTGTCTCAGCATAGCGTCGCACGCCTGGTAGCCCAGGCTCTGCAGCGATTGCCTGATAGTGCGGATTTAGAACTGATTCCCGAGGCATGGCTACGAAAGATGCAGTTCCCCTCGCTGCGCGATGCGGTGCTGTGCATGCACCAACCACCCGCCGACGCCGATGTTGCGCAGCTTCAGTCCGGGGTGCATCCGAGTCAACGCCGTTTGGCCCTTGAAGAATTGCTGGCGCATCAGTTGAGCTTGCGTCGTCAACGCATCGCCATCCAGTCGCATGGCAGTTTTCGTTTGAAAAATCGCCGCACATTGAGCAATCGATTGCTGCAATCATTAGCCTTTAAGCTGACTGCGGCACAACAGCGCGTTTGCGCTGAAATTGACACCGATGTCGACTCAGACAAGCCCATGTTGCGATTGCTGCAGGGAGACGTCGGTAGCGGTAAAACAATCGTGGCTGCAATTAGTGCGCTTAAGTGTATTGAGTCGGGCTTCCAGGTGGCGTTGATGGCACCGACCGAGCTACTTGCAGAGCAACACCTTAAAAATTTCAAGGCCTGGCTGGAGCCCCTGGGCTTAAACGTGGTGTGGCTGGCCGGAAAGCAAGGCGGCAAAGCGCGGGCGAAAGCGTTAGAGCAGATTGTCGACGGATCGGCGCAGATGATCGTGGGAACACATGCAGTAATGCAAAGCGCGGTGCAATTTAAGAATCTGGCCTTGGTAATTGTCGACGAGCAACATCGTTTTGGCGTACACCAGCGGCTCGCCCTGCGGGAAAAGGGCGAGTCGTTAGATAAGTTGCCGCATCAATTGGTCATGACCGCGACACCCATTCCGCGCACCTTGGCGATGTCGGCTTATGCGGATCTAGACGTGTCCGTCTTGGATGAATTGCCACCGGGTCGGCAGCCCGTGCAGACGATTGCAGTGTCGCTGGATCGACGCGCCGAGCTGATCGAGCGAGTGCGCGCGGCCACCGCGCAAGGCCGGCAGACCTATTGGGTTTGCCCGCTCATTGAGGAAAGTGATGAAGTCGAGGCACAGGCAGCGCAATCAGCTTTCGAATTACTTAGCGAGCAGATTCCTGAGTGCCGGGTAGCTTTGTTGCATGGGCGATTAAAGCCCGCTGAAAAGCAGGCCACGATGCACGCGTTCTCGGCCGGTGACCTGGACCTGCTGGTGGCGACGACCGTGATCGAGGTCGGGGTCGACGTGCCCAATGCAAGTTTGATGATTATCGAAAATGCCGAGCGACTGGGTTTGGCTCAGCTGCATCAATTGCGCGGCCGGGTCGGACGAGGCAGCGCCGCATCGACTTGTGTGTTGCTCTACAAACCACCGCTAGGGGCCATTGCGCGCGAGCGAATCGAAGTGCTGCGACAAAGTAATGATGGCTTTGTTATCGCCGAGAAGGACTTGCAGTTGCGCGGTCCGGGCGAGCTTCTGGGGACCCGGCAAACCGGCATCGCCAGCTTTCGTGTCGCCGATTTGATGCGTGACGCCGCCTTGTTGCCACAAGTCCATCTAATTGCCGAGCGTTTGCTGGTCGAGCATCCTGACCGCGCCGACCAGATAATTCAGCGCTGGATTGGTAGCGCGGTTCGCTTTGCAGGCGCTTAGAATGAGCGACTGCCCACATCCATTTAGCGACTCAGGCCAATGACTAAAATTCCACTACTGATCGACACGGACCCCGGTGTAGACGATGCAATGGCATTGCTCATGGCATTTGCTGAGCCGGGCTTCAATTTACTCGGGCTGTGCATCACGGCCGGAAACGTGGGTCTGAGCCATACCTTGGCTAACGCGGCCAAACTGTGCGATGTGGCTGGCATTCGGGTGCCATTGTATCCGGGCTGTCGCGAGCCGCTGTTCGCAACCCCGCAAGACGCGGCATTTGTGCATGGACAGGATGGGTTTGGTGATACCGGCTATCTGCCGGTGGCGGTGACTGCACAAGAACACGCGGCGCTGGCGATCGTGCGATTGGCCAAGGAGCACGAAGGTGAGTTGTTGCTGGTATGCCTTGGGCCGTTAAGTAATCTGGCGCTGGCCCTGAAGCTTGATCCGGCCTTGCCGCAGCGCATAAAGCGGCTGGTGATTATGGGTGGCGCAGTCACCGGCCTTGGCAACACAACGGCCTCTGCTGAATTCAACTTCGGCTTTGATCCTGAAGCGGCAGCGCTGGTGTTGCGCGAATTCCCCCATTTCGAGTTGGTCGATTGGGAGGCGGTGCTGCGCTATGGAATCAAACAGGAGCGGGTAGATGCCTTGCTAGACGGATCGTCGCGCAAGGCGCAATTTTTCCGGGCTATTTCGCGCAAGACCCGCGACTGGTCGTTGGCCCGACGCGGGGACATCTGGTTTGTCGCAGACGCCTTGGCCATGCTGGCTGCGTTGCGCCCCGAAGCGGTTCTGGCATCGGACCTGCGCTATGTCGAAGTCGCCTGCAGCGGTTTGGCCTGTGGCGCGAGCATCGTCGATTGGCAGATGCGCAGCGGCAAAGCGGCCAATGCTTTGATTCTCAGGGAGATTGAGCCGGGCGTGCTGGAGCAGTTGATGGCCCGGGCGTTGTCTGAATAATTGGAATTGATGCTTGCGCCTAGGTCTATTCATTGGCTATAATTCGCGACTTACTTTTTCACAGCATATTGGCGCCAGTCATGAAAGAAGGCATTCATCCCGATTACCGCCCGGTCGTGTTCCAGGACGTGACTTCGGACTTTTCGTTTTTGACCCGATCGACTATGAAGTCGAAGGAATCGGTCAAATGGGAAGACGGCGAGACCTATCCGTTAATCAAGATCGAAGTTTCCTCCGCTTCGCACCCGTTCTATACGGGCAAGCAGAAGATGGTGGATACCAGCGGTCGCGTGGACAAGTTCCGCAAGCGCTACGGCAAGTAATCGCTTACATCAGTTTTTGGAAAGAGCTGCCTTTGGGCAGCTTTTTTTTGCCCGAAAATCGCGCGCGCAGGGCAATTTTCATTAATTGTGCTCAGGCAATTGCCGAGCTATGCCATAATGTTTTGCTAAAAGCTGCCGATAAAGCAGCCTTGAGTCCCCAAAAAAAACACGCGAATCGTGCATCTCAGAGCGCATACGCGTCAGCTACTAAGGAGAGTCTGAAGTGTCCGATAACTCCCCCGTCCGCGTGGAATACGCTGGCAAAAACTTTGAACTGCCCGTTCTCAAGGGTAGCCTTGGTGCTCCTTGCGTGGATGTCGGCAAGCTGCCCAAAGAAACTGGACTGTTCACCTATGATCCGGGTTTCACGGCCACGGCAAGCTGCCGCAGCGCGGTTACCTACATCGACGGCGATGAAGGCGTCCTTCTGTATCGCGGTTACCCGATTGAGCAGTTGGCTAAGCACTCGAGCTTTTTGGAAGTGTCCTATCTGCTGATGCATGGCGAGCTGCCCAATCGCACCGAATTTGATGGCTTTGAGCATCAGGTCACCCATCACACGATGATGCATGAGGCGCTCAAGACCTTTCTGGGCGGTTTCCGACACGATGCCCACCCGATGGCCATGTTGTGCGGGATGATTGGCTCTCTGGCAGCGTTCTATCACGACCAGTTGGATCTGCGTGATCCAGCGCAACGGCGTCAGGCCGCGATTCGCTTATTAGCGAAAGTTCCGACTATGGCCGCGGCCTGTTATCGCCACTCGATCGGCTGGCCGATCCGCTATCCGCGCAATAATCTGGAATACGTGAATCGCTTCTTGCACATGATGTTTGAAGTACCCAGCGAGCCGTTAGAAATGAAACCGGTCGCTGCCAAAGCGATGGACCTACTGTTCATCTTGCACGCTGACCACGAACAAAACGCTTCAACATCTACCGTTCGCTTAGTCGGCTCGACCGGCGCCAATCCCTACGCCTGTGTGGCCGCTGGCGTAGCCGCGCTCTGGGGCCCTGCGCACGGTGGTGCCAACGAAGCCGTTTTGACCATGCTCGAAGAGATCGGTCGACCGGAAAACGTCGACTCGGCCTTGAACAAGGCCAAAGACAAAAGCTCCGAGTTCCGTTTGATGGGCTTTGGTCACCGCGTATACAAAAATTACGATCCACGCGCAGCGATCATTCGTGAAATGACCCATCAAGTGCTGCAGGAGCTCGGGGTTAATGATCCGATGTTGGAAGTGGCGATGCGCTTGGAGGAAGCTGCATTGAAGGACGACTATTTCGTTTCGCGCAAGCTTTATCCGAATGTCGATTTCTACTCGGGCATCATTTACAAGGCGCTGGGTATCCCGCGTGAAATGTTCACCGTGATGTTCGCATTAGCCCGCACTTCCGGCTGGGTGTCGCATTGGCTTGAGCAGCAAGTTGATCCGGAAGCAAAGATTGGCCGTCCGCGGCAGATCTATTCCGGGGCAGTTAATCGCGATTACGTGGCCATGGCTAAACGCTAAGCGCGAATCTGCGGATAAAAAAAGCGCCGGCATGCCGGCGCTTTTTTATTTCGTGTGTTTCCGGGCCGCTAAAACACTTCGAATGCCGACTCGGTAATGACTTGTTCGTCGCTAATCAAACCCGCCGAAAGAATGCGGTCATAGTCCTCTGTTTTGACGAAATCGACCACTGAATCAGCACTGCCCTCAGGCACCAGCGCACCGCTAACTTTGTCGACGGTGATGGTCATGATTCCTGACGGTGGTCGCTGGGTATTCGAGGGCTCATCTTTCAGCGCCTCAGCCATAAAGCCAATCCAGATCGGCAGCGCTGCACGGCCACCATACTCGCCGCGACCTAAAGGCTCGAAGTCGTCACGACCGACCCAGACAGTAGTGACGGTGTTGCCGCCAAATCCGGAGAACCACGCGTCTCGATGGTCATTAGTGGAACCCGTTTTACCGCCTACATCGCTGCGTCCCAACACATTGGCTGCAGTGCCGGTGCCGCGCCGAACCACGTCTAATAATAAAGAGTTCACCAAAAATGCGGTGCGTTCGTCGATCGCGCGAGGTGCGAGGGTGTAAGGCGGCGGGCCTGCACTGTTGGGGTTGTAGGCGGGGACTTGGGCCGCCTGTCTTGGTGCTGCCGCCGGACCGAAATTAAACCCGTCTACGACCCGTGACTGAACGCGTTGTTCGCTGCGACGCTCCGGGCAGAACTGGCAAGCAATTGATGGGTGCATTTTGAAAATCACAGTGCCCTCGCGGTCACTGATTTGATCAATAAAGTGCGGCTCGACAAGCATGCCGCCATTGGCAAAAGCGGTGTAGCCACGTGCAATCGACAAAGGGGTGAGCGAGGCTGAACCTAATGCCATGGAAAGATTCGGTGGCAGGCTTTGTGATGGAAAACCGAAATTAGTGATGTAACGAGAGGCAAATTGGACGCCGATTGAATCCAGAATTCGCACTGAAACCAAATTACGCGATTGCACCATCGCTTCACGCAGGCGCATGGGGCCGGCGAAACTCTCGTTATCGTTTTGCGGGCGCCATTCTTTGCCGTCGCGTTCGCGAAAAACAACCGGCGCATCCATCACCACTGTGGCCGGACTATAACCACGCTCAAAGGCCGAGGCATACACAAACGGCTTAAAGCTGGATCCCGGCTGCCTTTGTGCCTGCGTTGCGCGATTAAATTTATTGAGGTTGAAGCTGAAACCACCGACCAAAGCCTTTAAAGCACCGGTGTCGGCGTCTAATGAAACCAGCGCAGACTGCGCCTGCGGGATCTGCACGATTTGCGCTGTTCCGTCACTGAGCTTGCGCACTCGCACCACATCGCCGCGCTTAAACAGGTCAGTGGCGACTTTGTTGGTCCAGGCCCAGGCAGTCGGTGGCAACGAGCCATTCTCGCCCTGCGCGTTAAGTGTGCCGAGCTCAGCATCGCTGATGCGCTCAACTAAAACCGTTTCATAGCCCAGAACGCCGGGAACGCTTCGTAGTTTTTCTGATGCCGCTTCGGTACCTGCGGCCAGCGCTTCGGCATAGTTCGCCTCTGCACTGCGCCAGCCACGTCTTTGATCGTATTCAATCAAGCCTGCGCGCACCGATGTTGCCGCGGCATTTTGATCGTTGCTCGTTACCGTTGTGACAACGCGATAGCCATCCGTCAGCGCGGAGGGCCCGTAACGCTGTTCCATGAACTGACGAACCATCTCGGCCAGATAAGGCGCTTCGACTTCGACTGCGGGCTCGTGTGGGCTTGCCTGATCGACGCTGGCCTGAGCTTCGCGCATCTGAGCTTCGCTGATATAGCCCAGCTCGTTCATTCGTCGCAGAATGTAGTTACGTCGTTCAGTGGCTCGTTTTGGATTGGTAATCGGATTGCCGGTAGAAGGGAATTTAGGCACGCCGGCCAACGTTGCGGATTCAGCCAGGCTCAGTTCATCAAGACGCTTGCCGTAATAAAATTCGGCAGCAGCGCCAATACCGTAGGCGCGATTACCGAAAAAAATCTTATTCAGATACAGCTCAAGAATTTCGTCCTTACTCAACTCGCGCTCCATCTTCAGCGCCAGCAGCATTTCCATAAATTTGCGCCGGAAGCTGTATTCGGTGCTCAAAAAGAAGTTTCGCGCGACCTGCTGGGTGATCGTGCTGCCGCCCGGGACTCGATCATCTGTCGTGCTGGCCAGAAGCCAGATAGCACGTGCAATTCCGCGCCAGTCCAGGCCGCTATGGGCGTAAAAACGCGAGTCTTCGACCGAGATCACGGCCTGTTTAACGTAATCCGGGATTTCATCAATTTTCGCCGGATATCGGCGCGTTTCACCGAATTGGGCGATCAATTTCTCGTCTTGGGAGAAAACTGTCATGGGTACTTGAAGCTCGACATTTTTCAGAACCTGAACGTCCGGAAGTTGCGGTGCAGCAATCCAGACCAACACCAATAGGGCGACGATGCCCAGTACAGCCAAGCTGAATCCCAGTACGGCCAGGCGACGTATCCATTTGAAAACTCTAGACATTTACCAAAAGACCCAAGTTCGAGGTTATGCACCGAAGTATAGTCTGAGCCGGGCCCGAGAAACCGCCTGACCGAATTTTGACTCAGCTTGCGTTACAGCGAACAAATACCCGAAACCGCGAATCCAAGCCCGGAATTTGGAATGGGCTGTTGCCATTTGGGTTATTTTCTGTTTTTAATGTTACAGCACACGAATTTCGTGTAAATGCCTGAGGCAAGGGGAGAAACCGTGGGTCTCTTCGGATCAAACAATGTACCGTTGGTGGGAATTGACATCAGTTCAACGGCCGTAAAGCTGTTGCAGCTGACCCAAACTGGGGGGCGCTATCGCGTCGAGCATTATGCTGTCGAGCCGTTGCCACCCAACGCAGTCGTAGAAAAGAACATCGTCGAAGTTGAGGCGGTGGGGGAAGCAATCAAGCGCGTGGTTTCGCGCTCGGGTACGCGCGCGAAGTTCGCTGCAGCGGCGGTATCCGGTTCGGCCGTGATTACTAAGGTAATTCCGATGCAGGCTGATCTCGATGAGGATGCAATGGAGGATCAGGTTCAGGTTGAAGCACCTAACTACATCCCGTATCCGATCGACGAAGTTAATCTGGACTTCGCGGTGCTTGGCGCCGTTCCGAACAATCCGGAGATGATACAAGTCTTGCTGGCCGCTTCCCGCTCTGAGAATGTCGAATTGCGACAAACCGCTCTGGAGTTGGGTGGACTTACCGCGAAAGTCATCGACGTTGAAGTTTTTGCGCTGGAAAATGCCTTCGGACTAGTTGCTGATCAGTTGTCTGCGCCGAAAGAGGCAATTATCGCTCTGGTTGATATCGGCTCGACGATGACGACACTAAATGTCTTGCGCAGTCGGCGCAGCATCTACACGCGCGAACAGGTTTTTGGCGGGAAACAGCTCACCGATGAAGTGATGCGTCGCTACGGTCTGAATTATGAAGAAGCCGGCGCTGCCAAGCGTCAGGGTGGATTACCCGAGAGTTATGAGACCGAAGTGCTGGAGCCATTCAAAGAGGCGCTGGTCCAACAAGTTAGCCGTTTGCTGCAGTTCTTTTACGCCGGTAGTGAATTCAACCGGGTAGACCAAGTGGTTCTGGCGGGTGGTTGCGCATCGGTCGAAGGAATCGACCGGATGGTTGAGGAGCACTTAGGTGTGCCCACAATTGTCGCCAACCCGTTGGCCAATATGACGGTCGGCCCAAAAGTAAAGGCGCACGCTTTGGCACAGGACGCACCATCCTTGATGATTGCCTGTGGATTGGCGCTAAGGAGTTTTGACTGATGGCCAAAATTAACCTATTGCCATGGCGCCTTGAGCGCCGCAAGCAGAAACAAACAGAGTTCATAACCTGGATCGGGTTCGCGGCAATTGCAGCGATCTTAATCTCGCTTCTGGGTTACATGTACTACGACGGCCGTATTGAAACTCAGTTGATGCGTAACGAATTGCTGAATACGCGTATTGCCGAGGTAAAGAAAGAAAACGAACAGATCGCCGAGCTGGAAACCCGTCGTGCGAGTTTGCTTCAACGTAAAGAAGTGATCGAGGGTCTGCAGGCTGATCGTACCCAGAACGTTAGGCTGTTTGACGAGTTGGTGAAGAGCATCCCCGATGGTGTGCGCCTGTCGTCGATCAAGCAAAATGGAACCGTGCTGATGCTCGACGGGCGCTCGCAATCATTTGCGCGCGTTAGCTCGTATATGCGCAATCTGGAAACGTCCGGCTGGATCACTGCGCCAGTGTTGTCTCTGATCGAAGCGAAGGGTGAGGATCGTTCATTGCCATTCCAATTCACGATTCAGGCTACGCTGACGACCCCGGACGCGAACAAAGCTGAAGGCGAGGAAGATACGACGACAACCGTAACGGCCGGACTAGCCAATGCGAGCGGGTCGGCTGTAGATCGCCGTGCCTCGCAAGAGGGAGGACCGGTATGAAGAAGCAAGGATTTAACCTAAGCGAACTCGATTTCAACAATGCCGGATCATGGCCGCAATCGGCGAAAATCGGTGCCTGCGTAATCGTCGCATCGCTAATTGTCTTCTTTGCCTGGTGGTTAATGGTCAAAGATCAGCAAGACCTGCTCACGGTGCATGAAGCTGAAGAGCAGATTCTGAGGAAGACGTACGAAGAAGAAGCTGCAAAGGCAGCTAATCTTGAGCCGTTGAAACAGCAGCTAGCGCAGATGGAGCAAATGCTTCAGCAAATGCTGCGGCAGTTGCCGAGTAAAACCGAAATGCCTGACTTGATCGTAGACATCTCACAAACCGCGGTGGCCTCGGGTATTAGTAATGAATTGTTCCAGCCTGGCGCGGAGCTGCGTAAAGATTTTTATGTTGAGCAGCCAATTAGTCTACGTATGTCAGGCACCTACCATCAGTTCGGTGCGTTTGTCAGCGGCGTCGCGTCACTTCCGCGTGTGGTGATCATGACCATGCACGATATTGCGTTGAAGCCGAAGGATGACAAATCCAGCGTTTTGGAAATGCAGGGAACCATCAAGACCTATCGTTACTTAGATGAAACCGAACTCGCTGAAAGTGCTGTGCCGGCGCCTGCAGGAGTACGCAAATGAAATTAGCAATTAGCTCAACTCGAGACATGCGTTACTTAGCGATGGCACTGCTTGCCGCGGTACTCGTAACTGCGTGCTCGCAGGGTACCGAAGATATTGAAATGTGGATTGCTGAAGTTCGTGAGCGCGCAGCGCCACCGCTGGATCCGTTGCCGGTTATCCGTCAGTACGAATCAGTGGAATATTCAGCGCAATCTATGCGCGATCCGTTCAGTGCGCCCGCCAATTTAAATGAGGCCGGCGGCGGACCAGATGCGGATCGCCGCAAGGAACTGCTCGAAGCATTTCCGTTAGATTCGTTAGATATGGTTGGAACGATCGGCGAAGGTAATTCGCTTGTTGGCTTGGTACTAGCCCCTGATGAAGTGGTGTATCGAGTGAAGTTTGGTAATTACTTGGGCCAGAGTGAAGGCAGAATCACCGGGATTTACGAAGACCGGATTGAGCTAGTCGAGTTGGTTTCTGATGGTGCGGGTGGATGGCTTGAACGACAAGCCGGGCTCGCACTTGAAGATACTCCGGTTGGTTCCGATAAATAATTGGTTGGGAGACAGCAACATGACCACATCGACTCAAATCGTCCAGAGCCGCAATGCTTTCGGCGCAATCATCGCTCTGCTCGCATTTGCCGGCCTGGTGCTGGCAATGCCGGCATCAGCGGCGAATACGCTCAAAGACATTAGCTACTCAGCCAGCCCTAGTGGCAAGGTGGATATCACCTTGGAATTCGCGCAAGAGGTTGGCGCGGTAAACGCATTCTCAACCGATTCGCCACCGCGCATTGCCATTGATTTCCTGGAAACCTCGAATTCATTCGAAAAACGGCGCTTGCCGATTGGCAGTGGATCAGCTTCAGCGGTTAGTGCAGTGCAGGCCGGCGATCGCACGCGTGTCGTGGTGGACCTGTTTCAGAACTCGGGTTACACCACGCGCAGCACCGGAAATATTCTGGTTCTGTCGATTGAGCCCACTGCCGGTTCCCGACCGACAGCTGCTCAAGCAATGGCGAATCCGGGCGATCCGACCAAGCGACCGGCCGATGCCATCGCAATCAGCAACATCGATTTCCGTCGTGGAGACGATGGCTCAGGTCGAGTCATTATCAAGTTTGACAATGCCGGCGCTATTGCCGACATGCGCACAGAACAGGGCAAGGTAATGGTTGATGTGGCCAACGCCAAGCTGCCTGAGGAGCTTCGCCGTCGACTGGATGTTCGTGACTTTGCAACCCCGGTGGTCGGTGTAGAGCCGAGCTCCAATGGTGCCGGTACACGCCTGCTTATTGCCGCTGAAGGTTCGTTTAATTCCAGCGCATACCAAACGGGTAACGAGTACGTAGTCGAGATCACTCCGAAATACACGCAAGCGCAAATTGACGGCCCGACTCGAGTTGGCGCTGCGGCCGCTGCTGAACAACAAAAGGGTTACAACGGCAAGCCGGTGACCTTTAATTTCCAAGATGTGCCGGTTCGCACTGTTCTGCAATTGATTGCTGAAGAAACCAACATCAACGTGGTTGCTTCTGACACCGTTGTTGGTAACGTCACGCTGCGTTTGATCAATGTTCCGTGGGATCAGGCTTTGGATATCGTACTGCGTTCAAAAGCCCTTGATAAGCGTCGCGACGGAAACGTCATCTGGGTTGCCCCGCAAAAAGAAATTGCGGATTACGAGCAAGCCAAAGAGGATGCCCGTATTGCCATTGAAAACCGCGCTGAGCTGGTTACCGAATATATACCGATCAACTACGGCAGCGCTTCGGACATTGCCGAATTGCTCACCGAGAAGAGCAAACAGGGTAATGCCGGTGGTGGCGGTCAAGCAGGTGGTGGTGAGCAGGGCCAGGTTGCACGTGGCTTCTTGTCGAACCGCGGCAGTGTGAGTTTTGACACCCGCACCAACACGCTGCTGGTTATTGACATTCCGAAGAAGCTTCAGGAAATTCGTGAGATGGTCACGTTGCTCGACCGTCCGGTTGATCAAGTGCTTATCGAGGCACGCATCGTTATCGCCAATGAAAACTTTGCCCGCGACCTGGGTGTGCGCTTCGGTGTCACCAACTGGGATCTGGGTAATGCCGACCAGAATGACTTAGTCATCGGCGGCAGCCTGGGTGCCAATGATGCAACCGCCAACAGCTTCTTTGGAGCGATCTCTGATCCTACCCAGGACTTTGAGGTTACCCATGCTCCTTTTGTAAACATGCCGGTTACCAATCCAGCAGGCGCGTTCGCAGTCAGCATTCTGCGTGCCAGCCATCTGCTCGAGTATGAATTCTCAGCACTGCAAGAAGAGCAGCGCGGTGAGGTCGTTGCTAACCCGCGTGTAATTACCGCTAACCAACAAAAAGCCGAGATCATTCAAGGCGACGAAATTGGTTATGTAACCGTACAGGCCGGCCAAGGTGTTGCCACCCAGACGGTGCAATTTAAAGAGGCTCTGCTGAAGTTGACGGTAACGCCGACGATCACCCAGGACAATCGCGTGTTCTTGAACATGCAGGTTAAAAAGGACGAGCTGGCAGCATTCCTGCAGACCTCGGCGGGTTCGATTCCGCAGATTACGCGTCGCGAAGTAAACACTGCGGTGTTGGTCGAGAATGGCCAGACCGTGGTAGTGGGCGGCGTGTATGAGTTTGAATCACGCGAAGATGTGTCAAAGGTGCCATTCCTGGGCGATATCCCATTTCTGGGGAATCTGTTCAAGAGCAAGGGCCGGTCAAATTCAAAGGCTGAATTGCTGATCTTTGTGACACCGCGCATACTGCAAGTTGCGGGCACCCCTCGCCGTAACTGATACGCGCATTTAAGTATCAACAAAGCGCCCGGTGCCTATGCCCGGGCGTTTTGCGTTTTAGACAGGGTGAGACTATGCATGTTCAACTAAGGATGGGCGAGCTGCTTTTCAGTGAAGGCGATCCGCCGACGACTGCTTTTCTGATTGAAAAGGGCCAAATTGAAATTCGCGCGAATCAGGGCGGCACCGATGTCGTGCTGAGCGTTCTGGGGCCGGGCGATCTGGTTGGCGAAATGGCGGTGATCGATGACTCGGTTCGAACTGCTTCGGCAATGGCCTTAAGTGACTGCACCCTGCTGATTATCGGCAGAGATCAAATTGCCGAACGGCTCAGTGGTACGGACCCCATTATTCGATCCCTCCTGGAGGGTCAGCTGAAGCGCTATCGCGGCGCACTGGCGGTGATGCAAGGCAAACAAAAAGCGCCTACCGCGCAGGTCGGTAATCGTGGTGATGAGCTGAGCGTCGATAAAATCCGGCTCGAATCGCAATTGCGCGATGCACTATCGAGTAATGGTCTGGATCTATGTCTACAGCCCTTGCTTAACGTCTCCAGTAACCAAATTGCCGGTTATGAGGCATTAATTCGTTGGAACCATCCGGAACGCGGTGCGGTCTCGCCTTTGGAGTTTGTGACCTTGGCAGAGGAGACATCTCTGATCGTGCCGGTCGGCGAGTACGTGTTTGATGCGGCGTGTGAGGCGGTGCGTTTATTGAATAAAGCCGGACATCAGCCAGCGCCTTTTGTCGCGGTTAATGTGTCTGGCCGCCAGCTGCGCCATGGTGGTTTAATCGGCAGAATTTTGGGCCGTGTAGACCGCGCCGGATTGCCACCGGGCAGCGTAAAGATTGAAATTACCGAAAGCCAGATGCTCGACTATGGCTTGGTCGCCGGAGTCATTGATGTGTGCCACGCGCACGGAATTAAAGTGGCTCTGGATGACTTTGGCACCGGCTATTCGCATTTGGCTCACTTGCACAACCTGAAATTCGATACGATCAAAATCGATCAGGCATTCACCCGCGCCATGGTCGAAACCCCGCGCTCACTGGCGATCGTACGAGCGATAGTCGATCTGGCCAGGGCGATTGATGCAGAAACCGTGGTCGAGGGAATTGAAACCGAGCAGCAGTTGGACATCCTGCGCGAATTCGGCTGTACCTACGCGCAGGGCTATCTGGTTGGCAAGCCGCAACTGGTTAAGCATTACCTGGGCTGAGGGCTCACCAAACAAAAAGTACCTGAGCTGCTCGATTTAGCGCAATGCGGTATGCTCCTGCTTTGCTATCAATTCAGGGCAGGGGAATATGCGTCGAATCTTGAGTGTTCTGGCAGGGTTAATGCCAAGTTGGGCGTTTGCCGCCGAAGCGGGTGCAGGCGGAATTGATGACGCGATCTCCAACGCTGTACGGCCCATTCAAGAAGCGGTAACGGGCTTTGTGATGGCGCCCATTCCGATGCCCGGCGGCACTGAAATGCCATTTATTCTGGCCTGGCTGATTGCGGGCGCGCTCGTTTGCACATTCTATTTCGGATTTATCAATGTGCGCGGGTTCGCTCAAGGTTTTCGCATCGTCCGCGGAGACTACTCAGAGAAAGACAGTCCGGGTGAGGTCAGCCACTTTCAGGCTCTCACCTCGGCAGTTTCCGGAACCGTTGGTTTGGGCAATATTGGTGGTGTGGCTATCGCGGTCGCCATTGGTGGCCCGGGTGCCACGTTTTGGATGGTACTGGCCGGCCTGTTGGGTATGTCGACCAAATTCGCCGAATGTACGCTCGGTGTGAAGTACCGTCAGATCAACGCCGATGGCACTGTGTCCGGCGGACCCATGTACTACTTAAGCCGCGGAATCGCGGAACGCTTTCCGAAAATGAAAACGTTCGGCTACATACTGGCGATCGTCTTCGCTGTGTGCACTATGCTCGGTGCGATTGGCGCGGGCTCGATGTTCCAAGCAAATCAGGCCTTCGAACAGTTCCGCGAAGTCACCGGTGGTTTGAATAGCCCGCTGGCCGGAAACGGTTGGTTCTTCGGCGTGATCATTGCCATTATTGCCGGCATTGTGGTCATCGGTGGTATTAAACGCATCGGCGCAGTCACGGCTCGATTGGTTCCCTTTATGGCGGGCATCTATGTACTAGCCTGCTTAGTTGTTTTGTTAATGCATGTGGAGCTGGTCGGATCGGCATTCGCTGCAATTTGGAATGGCGCATTCACCGCGCAAGGCATTCAAGGCGGACTGATTGTCGTGTTGATCCAGGGTTTCAGACGCGCCGCGTTTTCCAATGAGGCCGGTTTGGGCTCGGCCGCGATCGCTCACTCGGCAGTAAAAACTAAAGACCCGGTTACCGAGGGTTTAGTCGCTTTATGGGAACCGTTCATCGATACCGTTGTGATCTGCACCATGACCGCATTGGTCATTATCGTCACCGGCACCTATATCGGCCAAACCGGCGCTTCGGGTACGGCATTTGGCGTGGCCCTGACATCGCAGGCCTTTGCCACCGTGTTGCCGTGGTTCCCGTATGTGTTAACCGTTGCCGTCTTGCTGTTCGCGTTTTCGACCATGATTACCTGGGCCTATTACGGCAGTAAGGCAATGGGCTTTTTAACCCGGGGCTCGAAAACCGCGATTAACGCATTCTTGCTGGTCTTTCTGGCCGCAGCGGTTGTCGCTTGTACGATGGAGCTGAGTCAATTGATGGATTTGGCGGATTCTCTGCTGTTCATCATGGCCATTCCGAATCTAATCGGTGTTTATTTATTGCTCCCGATCGTTAAGCGCGAACTCAATGATTACTTTGCGCGCTTGAAGTCCGGAGAAATCAAGTCTAATCGCGAATTGCAGAGCTAGGAACTCTTTATGACCCTGCACTCTCGAATGCTCATTGGTTTTATTGCCGGCGTAATCGCCGGATTGCTGGCTTTCTATTTCGGTCATGGTCCGGCTGAAGCCGGTGAGCTGATTGGCGAAAAATCTGCCTGGCTAACGCTAACGATTACTTATGTATCGGGTCCGGTTGGTGAGATTTTCTTAAAGCTATTGTTCATGCTGGTAATCCCGCTCGTGTTCTCTGCGCTGGTGCTGGGCGTAGTCGAAATCGGTGACCCGAAATCGCTGGGTCGCATCGGCGGCAGAACGCTGGTTTATATTTTAAGTGTTTCTGCGATCGCAGCGATCATCGGCATGTTGGCGGTCAATTTCTTCCAGCCCGGTGTCGGTATCGATAGTGCAACGGCGCAAGAACTAATCGTCCAGGATGCCGAGAAGGCAGCAGTGGTAAAAAGCAAAGGCGAAGAAGCCTCAGCGATGAGTGTGCTGATGAACATCGTTCCGAAGAACGTAGTCGTTGCTGCTTATGACAATAACCTTATTGCGGTTATGTTTTTTGCCATGATGTTTGGTATCGCTGCGGCGGTGCTACGAACCGAGGCGGTTCGCTCATTCCTCGGAGCGGTACAGGGCATTTACGAGATTAGTATCAAGTTAATTGGCTGGGTCATTGAGGTTGCGCCGTTCGCGGTCGCGGCATTGATGTTTACCATGCTGGCGTCTGACGGGCTGGGTGCCCTGGAGCGCTTGGTCTACTTTGTCATGGTTGCGATCGGCGCGATGGCGTTTCACATGTTTGTGGTCTTTCCGATCATTCTTAAATATTTTGGAAAAATGTCGCCTCTGGCCTTCTTCAAGAAGGCGGAGCCGGCGATTCTTACCGCGTTCTCCACTTCGTCGAGCAGCGCCACGCTGCCAACGACGCTGGAAGTTGCCGAACATCGTTTGGGCATGCCGGCGCGAATCGGCCGTTTTGTCTGCACTTTGGGTGCGACCGCCAATATGAACGGTACCGCTTTATTCGAAGGGGTCACCGTGCTGTTTCTGGCGCAGTACTACGGCGTTGATTTGAGTATTGCGCAGCAATCTCTGATCCTGATGATGTGTGTACTCGGCGGTATCGGCGCGGCGGGCGTACCGGGTGGTTCGTTGCCGGTGATCGCCTCAATTTTATTGATATTCAATATTCCGGCCGAGGGCATTGCGCTGATTCTGGGCGTCGACCGACTACTCGATATGTGCCGTACTTCGGTTAATGTAACCGGCGATCTGGTGGGTACGGTGGTTATATCCCAGGGCGAGCCCGAGCTTTTGCAGCAAACAGGCTGAATTATCGGGTGTTTTACGGGGGTAGTTTAATTCGGCCTACCCCTGAGGCGGTGCATCGGCGACAATAGGCGACAATTTCTCGTCTGCAGTAGCCCCAAAATGACCAAACCAAGCCGCCGTGAACTCGCGAACGCCGTTCGATTTCTTGCGATAGATGCTGTTGAGGCAGCTAAATCCGGGCATCCGGGTATGCCGATGGGCATGGCGGATATCGCCGAGGTGCTGTGGAACGATTTTCACAGCCACAGTCCGGACAATCCGAAGTGGGTCAATCGAGACCGGTTTGTGCTCTCCAACGGGCATGGCTCGATGCTGCAGTACGCGTTGTTGCACTTGAGTGGCTACGAGCTGTCCATCGAAGAGTTGAAAAACTTCCGTCAGCTGCATTCAAAGACTCCGGGTCATCCCGAGGCGCATATGACTGCAGGCATTGAAACCACAACCGGTCCGCTGGGTCAGGGCTTTGCCAATGCAGTCGGAATGGCGCTGGCCGAAAAGCTGCTCGCGACGCGGTTTAATGTCGATGAATTCAACATCATTGATCACCGCACTTGGGTGTTTTTAGGTGATGGCTGTTTGATGGAAGGCGTATCGCACGAAGCCGCCTCGCTTGCCGGAACGTGGAAGCTCGGCAAGCTCGTTGCATTCTGGGACGACAACAATATCTCGATCGACGGCAACACCGACGGTTGGTTTACCGATGATACGCCGGCGCGCTTTGAAGCTTATGGCTGGCAGGTCATCCGTAACGTCAACGGGCATGATGCAACGGAAGTAACTCAGGCAATCAAAACCGCGATTGCCTCCACGGATCGCCCCACTTTAATTTGCTGCAAGACGGTGATTGGTTTCGGTTCGCCCAATAAGCAAGGTAGCGAGTCCACCCACGGTGCGCCGTTGGGTAAAGAAGAGGCCGATGCCGCTCGCGTGCATTTGCAGTGGGAGCACGATTCGTTTGTCATTCCCCATCAGATTTATCAGGGCTGGCGCGCAAATGAGTCCGGCCGCAAGCGTGAAGAGGACTGGAGTCGCCAATTCGATTTGTATGCGCAAGCGCATCCGGAAAAAGCCAAGGAGCTGATGCGTCGTCTGGCGCATGAGTTACCGGAGGAGTTTGAGAGCAAAGCGAGCGAATATATTGGAAAACTACAGAGTGAAGGCCCGGTTGTGGCTTCACGCAAAGCTTCGCAGATGGCCTTGGAAGCTTTCGCGCCAATGCTGCCGGAGCTCATCGGGGGATCGGCTGACTTAGCGCATTCCAATCTGACCCTGTGGAAGGGTTCGGAGCCGGTGATCAACAACACCGCCAATGCCAATTACATTAATTACGGCGTCCGTGAGTTCGCGATGACCGCAATCAGCAATGGCATCAGTTTGCATGGTGGCTACCTGCCGTACGATGCGACGTTTCTGGTGTTTTCCGATTACTCGCGAAATGCGATTCGTATGTCTGCGCTTATTCCGGCCCGCGGAATCCGCGTGTTTACTCATGACTCCATTGGACTGGGCGAAGATGGGCCTACTCATCAACCGATCGAGCATTTAGCCGCGCTGCGCTACATTCCGAATAATCCGGTATGGCGTCCGTGCGATGCGGTTGAATCTGCTATTGCCTGGAAGCTGGCGATCGAACGCGAAGAGGGGCCGACAACTTTAGTTTTCTCGCGCCAGAATTTAGCGCATCAGCAGCGCAGCGCTGAGCAGCTAGCTAATGTTGCACGTGGTGGCTACGTGCTGAGTGACTCGGCGACTGGAAAGCTCGATGCAATTTTTATTGCGACTGGCTCCGAAGTCGAGTTGGCGCGCCAAGCGGCATTGAAACTTGGTGAGCAGGGTGTAGGCGTGCGTGTTGTGTCGATGCCGTGTCCTGAGCTATTCGACAAGCAGGATGCCGCATACCGCGAGTCTGTTTTGCCCAACGCGGTGCGCAGGCGCATTGCCGTGGAGGCCGGCGTTGAGGCCTATTGGCGCAAGTACGTGGGTCTTGATGGGGCGGTAATTGGAATCTCGGAGTTCGGCGCTTCAGCTCCGGCTGGTGACCTGTTCAAGCATTTCGGTTTTAGCGTCGAGCGCATTTGTCAGGCCTTTAAGTCGCTCTGATTTGCATAGACATCAGCGCAACGTAATTCAGGCTGCTCAGGCAGCCTGTTTGCTTTTGATCAGGTCCGCAAGCCATAGACCAAGAATCATGGCCGGAAGAAACCAAATAACTTCGGCGCTAAGTTGGCTGATATTGGCAATGGCCGGACCCGGACAATAGCCGGCAAGGCCCCAGCCGGCGCCGAATAAAACCGCGCCGATCATTAAATTTTGATCGGGTTTTTGCGTCACCGGCGCCAACGCCACTTCGCAGTGTTTTGCGCGTTTTCGCAGAAACCAAAAGCCCGGGATGCTGATCGCTAATGCCGAGGCCATGACGATGGCAAGGCTCGGGTCCCAGCGACCGAACAGATCCAGAAAATTGAGTACCTTATCGGGATTGGTCATCTGCGATACGGCAAGACCCAAACCAAAAATAATGCCAGCGCCCAGCGCATAGAGATTGTGCTTATAACCAGACATGGCGAATTACCGTGGTTGTGAGAATTCCGGCGGCCATAAATGCAACAACCGCAACAAGTGAGCGCTTGGAAAAACGGGCCAGTCCGCAGATACCGTGACCACTGGTGCAGCCATTACTGATGCCGGTGCCTAATCCCACCAGAAATCCGGCGACGACGAGGGTAGCCGCCGAAATGGGTGCACGCAGCGGAATCGATTCCTGGTTAAGCCAGAACCACAGGCTGGCGCCCATGACTAGGCCAACCAGAAACAGCACGCGCCATATGCGCTCGCCAGCGTGCTGCTTGATACTGGCCCACGCAATGCCGCTGATGCCGGCAATGCGCGCATTGCCATACATCAATAGCACTGCTGCAAGGCCGATGAGTGCTCCGCCAATGGCGGCATTAACAGGTGTAAATGTCGTGATCATTTGAAAAAGTCCAAAGGAATCTTCAGGTAGGAACGGCCGTTACTTTCAGGCGGTGGTTTGTGACCGGCGCGGATATTCATTTGTATCGATGCAAATATCAGGTTCGGCACCGCGAGCGTCTTGTCACGGGCCTGACGCACGTCGACAAATTTCTCCTCGGATACCCCGGCATGAATATGCACGTTGGAGTGCTCCTGATCGGCAATGCTGGTCTGTGACTGGATGTCGCGCTCGCCGCCTGGGTAGTCGTGGCAGACAAAGACACGCGTATTCTTCGGTAAGGTCATCAATTTGCGAATGGAATGATAGAGCTGGGCCGCGTCGCCACCGGGAAAATCGCAACGCGCGGTGCCGACATCGGGCATAAACATCGTATCGCCCACGAAGAGCGCATCGCCGATCAGATAGCTCATGCTATCGCTGGTATGGCCGGGTGTGGCGATGACCTTGATGCGTAACTTGCCCAGTTCGAGCTCGTCACCTTCGCGGAGTAGACGATCGAATTGGCTGCCGTCGATCGCAAAGCCGGGCTCTAAATTGAATACCGACTTAAACGTTGATTGAACCGTGGTTATGCCCTGGCCGATCGCGACTTTTGCCCGCAATTGCCCGGCCAACCACGGTGCGGAACTGATGTGGTCGGCGTGTGCATGGGTTTCGAGAATCCACTCAACTTGCAGCCTGTGTTCGCGCACATAGGCCAAGATCAGTGCGGCCGAGTCTGTCGCGGTTTTGCCCGAGGCTGCGTCGAAATCAAGCACAGGGTCGATGACAGCGGCGGCACCCGATTGCGGGTTGCTGACGACGTAGCTCCAGGTCGCACTATCGGCGTGGAAAAATGCCTTAACGTCGGGGTTCATGGCGGGATCCTGATTTATCTCGAGTCGGATTATATATTAGCTATTGCTTAATAAGCAATGATTGATATAATAATGCCTCACTTACCTAGGGCTACGCGCGCGGATGAGTAAAGTCGCTAACGCAGTGGTGCTCCGATCCCCGGACGCAGAAATACTGCGCCTGCACGCCGCTCAGGCGGCAGAATTGCTGCGAGCCCTGGCCAACGAGCAACGACTGATTTTGTTATGTCAGCTCAGCGAAGGCGAGCAAAACGTCAGCGCCCTGCAAGCACACAGTGATTTGAGTCAGTCGGCGATATCGCAGCATCTGGCGGTATTGAGAAGCACAGGTCTGGTAACGACCCGGCGCGAGTCACAATCCATTTATTACGCTTTGGCGCCCGGTCCGGCGAAGGCGGTGATGGCGACGCTTCACGAGATCTACTGCGCGTCCGACGCAAAGGAATCCTGAGATGTTCTTAAACGCATTGATCCCGAATTTCAATCAACTGTCGGAAAAAATCCTGACAGGATCACTTCCGGCTTTGAACGACATTGTCGCGCTTCGACAACACGGACTGGATGCGTTGATCAGTTTGCTGCCCGAATCCGAGGCTGACACCGACCTAGAGCGCACCGCCGCGGAGGCGGTGGGTATCGACTTTCAGCATATTCCGGTGGATGGTCCTGAGGGGCTCAATCGACAGGCTGTGCAGGCTCTAAATGAGTACTTGCTCGCCAATCCGCAGAAACGAGTTTTGATCTATTGCGCCTCGGGGAATCGATGCGGCGCGTTACTCGCGTTGCGTGCCGCCTGGCACGCACAGGCGAGCACGGACGAGGCGCTTAGTCTGGGGCGGCAAGCGGGCATGAAGAGCCTGGAACCGCATGTGTCTAAATTAATTTCCAGCTGAAGCTTGTCGGTCGGCGGCGCGTAATAGGATGGCCAGTCGATCGGCGGCAAGCTGCATCTGTGCTTTAGCCGTGACTAAATGTCGCTCGGTATATGCCTGGTCAATCTGTCGCAATTGCGGGTAGATGCTGATTTGTTCTATCAGCTGGCAACTTTGCTGCGCCCATGCAATTACCGAGGACTCGATGTTTTCGCTGTTGATCTCTATCGATGGCGCTTCGACGGGTGTCGATTGCGGGCCTAGTTGGATCTGGTCAGCCAAATGACGGTCCCAGACGGCGTGCAAATTGCTGCCCTCACCGTTGAGCTGCACCTGAAAAAGATTGCCGCCGCGGTCGTCGGCGTAACCGACATGCAATGGCTGGTGCAGATCGCCGACAAAATGGACCAGAAACTTCAGCGCACGTAAGCGCATTTCCGGGGTCTGTTGCGGGTCGGCCAATACCATCCAGTGACGGCTGATTGCGGAAATGATGCACTCGCCATTGGCGCAATCGCGATCGGCCCGGTATTGGCAGGCGGGGAGCCGCGGCAGATTAACAAAGTGCCAGCGCGCCGTTGAGTGCTCCTGACTTTCCGAGGCGCGCAATTGATCTGCCCAGGAGGCGACGGCTCCAAGCGAAGGGGCGTTTTCGAGCGCCAGCAGCTGCGCCAGATGCGTCTGGGTTTGCTCATCAAGCTGTGCCTCGGCCGCATCACCAATTTGGGCATGTCCATTCTGGCCCCAAGCAAAGCTGGTACCTGACATTAGGGTGCCCAGTAATCCAACGCTTATCAGGGCGATCAGTCTAAATTGATTCATTGCGGGGGTGTCTCAGCGGCAGCAAAAGGCTAAAATAGCGCTTCTATCAGATCGACGCATTCTAAAGGAGCGAGCAATGGCCATAAAGGTCGCAATTAACGGTTACGGACGTATTGGACGCAATGTGCTGCGTGCGTTGTACGAAGCAGGCAGGACGAGCGATATCAAGATTGTTGCGATCAACGATCTGGGCGATGCCGAGACCAATGCTCATCTGACCCAGTATGACACCGCCCACGGCCGCTTCCCGCATGAAGTTAAGGTCGAAGGTGGAAATTTGCTGATCAAAGGCGATCAGATCAAAGTTTTTGCCGAGCGCGATCCGGCCAAGTTGCCGTGGAAAGAATTAGGTGTTGATGTAGTGTTTGAGTGCACTGGCTTTTTCACTACCAAAGCCAAGGCAGGTGCACATATCGCCGCGGGTGCAAAAAAAGTCATTATCTCCGCACCCGGTGGAAGTGATGTAGATGGCACGTTTGTCTATGGCGTAAATGACGACAAATTGAAATCATCGTTCGAAGTCATTTCCAATGCGTCTTGCACAACGAACTGTCTGGCGCCGTTGGCTAAGGTGCTGCATGAAAAGATCGGTATCGTCCATGGCTTGATGACGACGATTCATGCCTACACCAATGACCAGGTACTTACCGACGTCTATCACTCAGATTTGCGACGCGCGCGCAGCGCCACCATGTCACAGATTCCGACCAAGACCGGCGCTGCCGCTGCGGTTGGATTGGTGCTGCCAGAACTTAACGGCAAGTTAGATGGCTTTGCGATGCGCGTTCCAACCATCAATGTATCGGTGGTCGATTTGAGCTTTGTCGCTGCCCGCGCTACAAGCATCCAGGAAATTGATGCCGCAGTCGCTGAGGCGGCGGCCGGTGCACTTAAAGGCGTGCTTGATATCAACACCAAGCCGCTGGTTTCAATCGACTTCAACCACAATGCGCATAGCTCGGTTTACGATGCGACGCTGACCAAAGTCATGGGCGGCACCTTGGTGAAAGTGTGCTCGTGGTACGACAATGAATGGGGCTTCTCGAATCGCATGCTGGATATGGCCATCGCGCTGATGAAAGCTAAATAAGAAATAAGCATTGATTAAAAAAAGCCCCGGAGACGGGGCTTTTTATTTATTTGCGGAGGCTCGTGACAAGCGGTCGTGTATGGCGGCCCAGGCCGGATCACCGGGCGGCTCCTGACTCAAGATGATTTCGGCTGATAGACCATCCAGGCTGCGCAGAGCGGCATAAAGTTCCTGCGCATAGGCTTCGGGATCAGCGCTCAAAGCGATGCCCTGAGCGTTGTCGGGTAACTTTCCACAGGCGAGCACGGCAAAGCTACGACCTGCTGCGTGTAATTCACGGATGCGTTTATGCAGCCGATCTCCGCCTAATAATTGCGCGGGAGTAATTGGTGCGTAGTGAGATTGCGTGCTGCCCGAGACCCTGGGTGCTTCGCTCAGGTCGTGGCTTAGTTGGCCGATCTCCTCACTAATTTGTTGTGCGCTGATCATGCCCGGTCGCAGAATCCGCACCCGGTCATCGCTGCAATCAATGATTGTAGATTCAATGCCGACGCTGCAATCGCCGCCATCCAAAATGATTGGAAGATCCGCGCCAAATTCATCCACTACATGCGCCGCGGACGTCGGACTGATACGGCCGTAGCGGTTAGCAGACGGCGCGACTAAGGCGCCGCCGAAACTTTGTAGGAGGCTTTGTGCCACTGGATGGGCCGGCACTCGCAACGCAATTGTCGACTGGCCGCCGGTGATGGTGTCCGACACGTGATCATGCTTTTGTAAAATCAGAGTCATCGGACCGGGCCAGAAACGGGCCGCCAGAACCTTTGCGGCTTTGGGAATGTTTTTTGCCCACTGTTCCATCCAGCTGGCCTGCGCCAGATGCACGATGAGCGGATGATCCGTCGGGCGGCCTTTGAGTTCAAAAACTTTGGCAATCGCCGCCTCGTTTTTTGCGTCGGCAGCCAGACCATACACAGTTTCGGTCGGCATGCCGACCAGCTCACCACGCCGCAGTGCATTAGCGGCCCGGTCGATGGCATGACTCAATTCTGGCGAGTTAACAGTCAAATTCGTGTTGTCAGGAAAACCACTTGCGATAGTACCTTAACGAGTGATTGCTGTAATACAGGCTATATCGAACTTGAGAAGGATCGCGGCTCTGTCTGGGTCAAATAGGCATCAAAGCACATCGCAATCTGGCGGATGAAAAGTCTGCCCTTGGCGGTGACGCGGATTGCATCGGAGTCGATCTGGACCAAATGATCGGACTCAAAGCTATTCAGTTGTAGGAGTGGCTGCTCAAAATACTTCGCGAAGTCAATTTCGTACTTTGCTGAGATCTCGGCGAAGTCTACGCGCGCGCGGCACATCAAGGATTGGATGATCTCTTCGCGGATCCGGTCGTCGGTGCTTTGCCGAAAGCCCTTTGCAACAGGCATCTGGCCGGCGCTTATTTTGTCGGCCCAATCTTCTATCGTTTTTTCGTTCTGGTAAAAAACATCGGCAACCCGACTGATCGCGCTAACTCCAAAACCCAGAAGGTCACTTTCAGCATGGGTCGTGTAACCCATGAAATTCCGCTGCAAGGTACCCGCACTCAAAGCCTTGCTTAGTTCATCAGTCGGACGGGCAAAGTGGTCCATTCCGATGTATTGATAGCCCGCATCACCAAGCACTTTGATTGCCGTCTCAAGTAGTTGAAGCTTTTTCTCCGGCGACGGCAGTTCAGTAGCATTAATCTGGCGCTGACCCTTGAACCGGTCGGGCATATGCGCATAACCATAAATGGCTAGTCGATCCGGATTGAGCTCAATGGTTTGCTCCAATGTGCGGTTGAAGCTCTCAACGCTTTGATGTGGCAGGCCGTAGATTAGATCAATATTAATCGAGCGAAAGCCTGATGATCGACACGCGCTGACAATTTGCTTTGTCTGTTCAAAAGACTGAATTCGATTGACCGCCTTTTGTACGTCAGGATCAAAGTCCTGCACGCCCAGGCTGGCGCGATTGAAGCCCATAAACGCGAGTGCCTCAATGTCGCTAGGCGCAACGTGGCGCGGATCTAATTCAATGCTGAAGTCTCTATCCGGCGCTTTGCTGAATCGAAAATGAGACTGCACGCTATCGAGTATTTCGCCGATTTGAGTCGGCTTGAGATAGTTCGGCGTGCCGCCACCAAAATGCAGTTGGATGACCTCGCGATCTAAAGAAAATCGCGGGCCGACAATCGCTATTTCGTTCAGCAGGTTTTGTACATAGGGTTCGCTGCGCGATTTATCGCGAGTAATTACCCGATGGCAGCCGCAATAGAAACAAGGGCTGGAACAAAACGGGATATGGAAATATAAAGATAGCCGACGCGGTATCAGGTCCTCATTGCTGGTGATAATGGTCTGCTCTATTTGTGCCAACTCAAAGTCATCGCGCAGTCGCAGCGCAGATGGATACGAGGTGTAACGCGGGCCCGGTTTATCGTAGCGGCGCAGAAGCTGGCCATCCAGGGCATCGGGTCGTGTCGGGCTACTGGCTATCATGGCCAAAAGATTCACCCGAAAACGCTCAGGCCGATTTGACGCTGATCAATTCTGTTTGAATCAGTGGCCCCGAGCTTGCGACAATAGGTTTTTTTGGGAGTTGCTATGAGCATTCTGCGCATGAGCGAAGTGGACCTGTCTGGCAAGCGGGTTCTGATTCGCCAGGACTTGAACGTGCCGATTGAAGATGGGCAGATCAGCTCTGATCAGCGGATCCGGGCATCTTTGCCGACTTTGCGGCAGGCGCTCAAAGAAGGCGCGGCGGTTATGGTGACCTCACACCTGGGCCGGCCCAAAGAAGGCGTATGGTCTGAGCCGGACTCACTGGCGCCGGTTGCCGCCCGCTTGAGCGAATTGCTGGGTCAGGCGGTGCCTTTGCGTCGCGATTGGATTGATGGCGTCGATGTTCAGCCCGGACAGATAGTCTTGCTGGAAAATTGCCGGATGAATGTTGGCGAAAAAAGCGATGACGAGTCGTTGGCTAAGCAGTACGCGGCGCTTTGTGATGTCTTTGTGATGGATGCTTTTGGAACAGCGCATCGTGCACAGGCGTCCACGCATGGAGTCATTCGATTTGCACCAATTGCCTGCGGTGGACCGTTGTTGATGGCCGAGCTGGATGCATTGGATCGCGCCTTGAAATCGCCCAGGCGTCCCCTGGTGGCCATTGTCGGTGGCGCCAAAGTATCGAGTAAGCTTGAATTGCTTTCGGCATTAACCGATAAAGTAGACCAATTGATTGTCGGCGGCGGAATCGCCAATACGTTCTTGCTGGCTGCCGGCTTTGCCGTTGGTAAGTCCCTCGCGGAAAAAGATCTGGTTGAAACGGCCCGACAAATTACCCAGAAGGCATCGGCAAAAAAAGCAACGATCCCGCTACCCATCGACGTGGTGGTCGCGAGCGAGTTCAGCGCAACCGCAAGCGCTAAAACGAAACGCGCTGAAGAGGTAAGCGAGGACGATTTAATTTTAGATATCGGGCCGGAAACAGCACAGACCTATGCCCAAATTATCCAAAATGCTGGGACGGTTATTTGGAATGGCCCCGTCGGCGTATTTGAGTTCGATAATTTTGCAGCCGGTACCCGGTCCTTAGCCAATGCGATTGCACAATCGGACGCTTTTTCGATCGCGGGCGGCGGCGACACGCTGGCTGCAGTCGACAAATTTGGCGTGGAGCAGAATATCTCCTACATCTCCACCGGCGGCGGCGCGTTCCTGGAGTTTGTTGAAGGCAAGGATCTTCCGGCAGTTGCGGCTTTAAGGTCACGGCATGCGCAGTGAGCAGGGCTTTTCGCGCTCAACGGAAACAGGCCTTGTGCTAGTGTTGCTGTTCACCATGGAGTAACTATGCACCGCAGTCTCAGACGCACCAAGATACTGGCGACCCTGGGTCCATCCTCGGACACGCTGGAAAAAATCGAAGCTTTGCTTATCGCCGGAGTCAGTGCGGTCCGCCTGAACTTCTCGCATGGCAGCCCGGAGCAGCATGCGGCGAGCGTGAATATCGTTCGTACGGCTGCACAGAAGCTTGGCCTGGAAGTGGGCATTCTGGCTGACTTACCGGGCCCGAAGATTCGAATCGAGCGATTTGCTTCGGGCAAAGTGGAACTTAAGGCAGGCCAGAGCTTTGATCTGGTGTGCAGTGACGAGCCTTTAGTCGGCGATGCCAATCAGGTGGCGTGTAGTTATTTGGGGCTGCCCGCAGACGTAATCAGCGGCGATACCTTGCTGCTCGATGATGGCCTGATTGCGTTACGTGTGGAGTCGGTTGCAGGCGTGCGCATCCGCTCCACGGTACTGACCGATGGGGTTTTGTCTGATCGCAAAGGATTGAATCGGCTCGGCGGCGGATTATCTCTGGGTGCACTGACTGAAAAGGATCTGCAGCACATAAAAACGGCGGCCGGCCTCGACGTCGACTTTATCGCGGTGTCATTTTGCCGGGATGCTGCCGATATTGAACAGGCGCGTGATGCCGCCCGGGCAGCGGGCAGTGATGCAGCGATTGTGGCAAAAATCGAACGCGCCGAGGCAATTCAAAATCTAGAAGAGATCGTGGATGCAAGCGATGTAGTTATGGTTGCCCGTGGCGATCTTGGCGTTGAGATTGGCGACGCTGAATTACCGGGCTTGCAAAAGAAGATCATTCGCGTGGCGCTTGCACGAAACAAAGTGGTCATTACTGCTACGCAGATGCTGCAGTCGATGGTTGATAATCCGATTCCGACTCGTGCTGAAGTGTTAGACGTGGCCAATTCGGTAATCGATGGTACCGATGCGGTGATGTTGTCGGCTGAGTCGGCCAGCGGCACCTATCCGGTAAAAGCAGTCGAGGCGATGGTGCGCATCTGCCTGGGTGCTGAACGGCAATTTGAGATGGTCGCAGACTTTGAGAAAGCCGCGAAATGTTTAACCCGGGCAGATCATGCGATTGCGCTGGCGACCATGTTTCTTTCCGAGCATATTGAGCTTAAGGCCATCATTGCCCTGACCGAGTCCGGCGGTACAGCGCGATTCCTGTCGCGCTATCGGTCTTCGGTACCCATTTATGCCTTGTCGCGACATGAGGGTGCGCGGCGCAAAATGTCGTTGATGCGCGATGTGTTCCCGGTCAATTTCGATACTCAGGGCATGTCGCCCGGCTTAGCCGCACGCCAGGCCACCAAGCTGATGTTCGATCTGGGCCAATTGGGCGAGGGTGACCGGGCGATTGTGACCAATGGCGACTCGATGGAGCAGCGCGGGGCGACCAATACGATTCGCTTAATGGTTGTAGCGCCAGGTGGCGTTGTAGAGGGCATGGGCGAGATTTAGCGGCCCTCAAGGCTCAGCCTGCGCTATAATTACCAGTCTGATCGACCCACTAATGGAAAGAACAAATGAGCATTGAGCAGCTTGCTGAAACCGCCCAGGCAATGGTCGCCCCGGGCAAGGGAATTATCGCAATTGATGAATCCACCGCGACCATCAAGAAGCGTTTTGATGCGGTCGGCATAGAGTCGACAGAAGAGAATCGCCGCGCCTACCGGGAAATGCTGTTAAGCGCCCCCAATCTGGGTAAGCACATTTCGGGTGCGATTTTGTACGACGAAACAATCCGTCAGTCAACGAAGAGCGGTATTCCATTTACCAAGCTGATGGCCGATGCAGGCATCATCCCCGGCATCAAAGTGGATAAAGGCGCCAAAGCGCTGGCCGGTTGTCCCGGCGAGTTGGTGACCGAAGGTCTTGATGGCCTGCGTGAGCGCCTTCAGGAATATGCCCGTTTGGGAGCGCGATTTGCCAAGTGGCGTGCGGTGATCACCATTGGTGATGACATCCCGTCGGGCAAATGTATCGAATCCAATAGCCATGCACTGGCTCGTTATGCGGCGCTGTGTCAGGAAGCGGGATTGGTTCCGATGGTTGAGCCGGAAGTCTTGATGGACGGCAGTCATGATATTGACGTGTGTTACGAGGTCACCGAAGTCACCCTGCGTTCCTTGTTTGGTTCGCTGTATGAACAAGAAGTGATGCTGGAAGGCACGATCCTGAAGGCGAGCATGGTTGTTTCGGGCAAAGACTGCCCGGATCAGGCATCGGTTGACGAGGTCGCTGAAATGACCATCCGCTGCCTCAAGAACGCCGTCCCAGCTACTTTGCCCGGTATCGTCTTCCTGTCAGGCGGCCAGAGCGATGAACTGGCGACCGCGCACCTGAATGCAATGAACGAGATTGGTGGGCTGCCATGGCCGCTATCGTTCTCTTATGGCCGGGCGATGCAAACCGCCGCATTGGATATCTGGGCCAAGAACACGAGCGCAAATGTCGGTAAGGCACAGGCCATGGTGTTTGAGCGCGCTCAGGCAAATGGCTTGGCAGCACTCGGTAAGTGGAAGGGCTAAGGCGCTAAGCACGAGACGAAAGAGCGCCGCTAAATGCGGCGCTTTTTTTGCGCATTGCGCTGATATGCGGATAATGAAGTGTGTCAATTGGAGTGTCGCATGCAAAAGCCTGAAATTGCTGGTCTGCAACCCGTTTCGATTCAGGTCGAAAAGGGCAAATCATATTTTTGGTGTAGTTGCGGACGCAGTGCGAATCAGCCGTTTTGCGATGGCTCGCATAAGCCAACCGGGTTTAGTCCGCTAAAATTCGTCGCAGAAAAAGACGAGCTGCTTTGGTTTTGCGCGTGCAAGCAAAGCCAAAATCGGCCGCTGTGCGATGGAAGCCATAATCGGCTTAATAAGACCTGATCAATCAAGGCGATAATAATTTATGAGTAGACATCGCAGACCCAACGAGCCTGAGCAGCGCCAGTCTGTGTGGGGAAAAGCTCCGGCTTCATCTGATGCGCAGTCCGAGCCGCAGCGCACGACTAGGACGGAAATGCGTATCTACGGCTTTAATGCATGTCGTGCCGCATATAGCCGCGCGCCGCAAAGCATTCGAAAGCTGTGGCTTTTGCAAGACCGTCTGAGCGAATTTCGAGACGTTGTGTCGCATTTCGTAGCGAATCGACTCGGGTACAGCGTCGTTGAGGAAGATGATCTGGTGAAGCTTTCCGGCAGCCGTCATCATCAGGGCGTGGTGATGGACATAGAGCGCATTCCGGAAATTTCCGTATCGCGTTGGCTGCAAACTATTTCCGATAGAAATACTGGCCTTGCGCTGTGGCTAGATGGCGTAGGTAATCCGCATAATTTCGGCGCCATCTTGAGAGTAGCCGGCCACTTTGGCGCGGCGATCCTTTTGCCAAAAACCGCAGAGCTAGCTTTGTCGCCAGCCGCGATTCGGGTTGCCGAGGGCGCAGCACACACCGTACCCATTATCCGGTTGGGACGTGATGATAATTCGGTCGCTCAGTTGCGGTCAGCCGGGTTTCGCTTTTTTGCGACATCGGTGCGCGAGGGCCGAAGTGCCTTTTCAACGTCACTGCCGGCACACTCGGTAATGATTCTGGGTTCCGAAGGCCAGGGTATGAGTCCGGCACTGTCGGATAGCAGCGACGAGTTAATCTGTATTCCAGGTACCGGTGAGATAGAGAGTCTTAATGTGGCATCAGCATGCTCGGTGCTGTGCGCACTTTGGGCGCGGGAAAACTTTTAGGATCCTATTTGCTTTATGAAGATTGTTGCTAAGCGCAGTAAATTTCTAGGCCTGTTGTTGAGCCTTGTATGCTCTGCCGTATTTGCGATGAATGCGGCCGCTGAATCGAACACCGAGTACCGCATTGAGTATCGGGTTAAATTTGAACCGGAGACCGGTGAAGCATTGCTGCGAATCCGTCATACGCCGATGAGCGGGCGATTGATTGAATTGCGCATGCGAGTCGACGAAAAGCGCTACCGCGATTTCTCCGCGACGGGCAAGTTCACTTTAGCCGACGGCGAAGTGGTGTGGCGGCCATTACGTAAGAGCCGCTCAGAATTAAGTTATCGATTCAAAATTGATCATAAGCGTAAGGGTGGTGCGTTTGACGCTCGAATGAGCAAGGATTGGGTCATTGTTCGTGGCGACAACCTGTTTCCATCGGCGCGTGTGCGCACAACGAAATTAGCGGCCTCTCGTTCAGACTTAACTTTCAGCATGCCCAAGGCATGGACTTCAGTCGACACGCCATTCTTGCGCGAAAAGGGAACGGCACGGTTTTTGGTTATCGATCCGGAACGCCGTTTTGATCGTCCGACCGGCTGGATCATTGCCGGGCAGATTTCGTCGCGTAAAGAGGTTCTACTGGGTACGCGGATTAGTGTGGCTGCACCGCAAACCGGCAGCGTTCAGCGCAATGTCACTTTGGCCTTGATGAATGGCCTGATGCCCGAATTGAAAAAAGTATTTGGCGAGCTGCCATCCAAAATTCTGATCGTCAGTGCAGACGATCCTATGTGGCGGGGCGGCTTATCCGGCCCACGGTCTTTGTTTATGCATGCCGATCGCCCGCTGATCAGTGAGAATGGCAGCAGCACCTTAGTGCATGAGCTGGTCCATGTCGTTTCAAGAATGCGTGCGAAAAGCCAGGACGACTGGATTGTTGAAGGATTGGCCGAGTACTACTCGATTGAATTACTTTACCGGGCAGGCCTGCTGAGCGAGTCGCGACGCGAGCGTGCTTTCGATTGGATGAAAGATCACGGGAAGTCGGTCAAAAGCCTAAACACCGACCGTTCTTCGGCGCGCGTGACCGCGCGATCGGTGCAAGTATTTCGGGAGCTCGATGCAGAGATCCGTGAAGCAACAAATAACAAGCGCAGCTTAGACCATGTCGCGCGCAAGCTGATGCTTGTTCGTGTGGTTTCGCGTGAGTACCTACGTAAAGAAGTTGAGCAGCTTATTGGCAGAGAATCTAAGGTTCTTCAGTCTGAGCTGTTTAATTAACGCGATCTGCGAGCATTGAAGACCACCATGCCTATTGAATTGCTCAGCGGAACTGAATGCTATCGCAGCTTTAGCGAATGGCAAGAGGTTGAGGAAAATCAACAGGACCGTTTGAAAGAGCAATGGTTGCTGGGCCAGTCAATTTCCAAGTCAACGAGAAATTATTCTGATCAGGTTCGCTGTTCCTTGTGTCTGCAGACATTTCAGCTAAGCCAGACGAAGACCCCATCCGATAGCGATCTGCGGGAAAATTTACACTGCCCCGGTTGCCAAATTAATTCCCGCGGGCGTGCAGCGCTGACATTGCTTCTGGCGGAACGCACCAACGAGCACAGCATTTATTTGACCGAGCAATTATCAAGCGCTTTTAGGTTTGTTCGGGATAAATTTGCAAACTGTATGGGCAGTGAGTATTGCGAAGACGAAAATAGACTGGGCAAGATGCGATTACAACTTCGCTCAATCTGTCCCGGCACTGAGCTGCGCATTGAAGATGTCACGGCGTTGCAGATGGACGATGACAGCGTGGATGCGATCGGCTCGTTCGACGTCTTAGAGCACGTTCCCGACTATCGGGCAGGTCTTCGCGAGTTTCACCGTGTTCTTAAGCCGGGCGGCACGCTCGTGCTGACCGTACCCTTTGCCTTGCGTAGCGAGCGCTCAATCGTCCGCGCCAGTTATGACCCGGGCGGCCAATTAGTGCACCACTTGCCCGAGGAGTTTCATGGAGACCCGATCAGGGGCGAGACCTTGTGTTACTACCACTTCGCCTGGGATTTATTAGATGAGCTGCGTGTCGCTGGTTTCCGCGACGCGCAGTGGATCCGTGTATGGTCGCCCGGGCAAGCCGTGTTCGGTGAGTGGTGCTTGCAGGCGACGTCTTAGTGCGGGCCGGGAGCATTCCGGGCGATTATTCGTGATTGTTACGGAGTCGTACCGAACGTCATGTCTGAGTTTGCAATCATGTAGGCGAACACCGCATAGGCGGCGACTTGCTGATCCATAGCCGCAGGATCAATCTTGTCCAACGTGTCGTTAGCGGTGTGGTGATAGTCGAAGTAATCGCTGCCATCCTGGGCCAATTGCGCCCACGGCATGCCGGCCGAAACCAGTGGGGAAAGATCGGGACCGCCACCGCCACCGCTGCTTTGCCATTCAACTTGAAGGGATGAGAGCACTTGTGCAATGGCCGTGAGCTTTTCTTCAGCCTGCGCGCCTGCGCTAGAGCGTATTGCATAGATACGCCCCGCACCAAAATCGCTCTCGGCGCCGATGATGTGCTTATTTACATCGAACGCGGAATCGGCAGCGTAGGTTTTTCCGCCCCACAGGCCCTGCTCCTCGTTGGCGAATGCGATGACCCTGATCGTGCGTGCGGGGCGCTTTTTCATTTTCAGAATCTGGGCGCCGGCAGCCATGGTTATGGCAACTCCGGCGCCGTCATCGATCGCGCCAGTGCCCAGATCCCATGAATCTAAATGACCGCCGATTACCACGATTTCATCAGGCCGCTGGCTACCGGTAATTTCGCCAATCACGTTGTACGAAGTTGCCACGCCGGTCGTGCCAACCGCCAGCTCCAGGCGCAGTACGGGTGTCTTACCCATGGCGATTAGGCGGGAAATCTGGTCTGCATCCGGATTTGAGACGGCCGCGGCGGGAATCTTCCGAACGCTCTCGTCGTAGCGCATGGTGCCGGTATGGGCAAAGCGATCGCTGTCTGTGCCAACCGAGCGGATAATGATTGCCTCGGCGCCTTTTCTGGCTGCCTCGATGGCGCCATTGGAGCGGCCCGCCACCACGGGTCCATAACCCCTACCGTCGCGATGGCGGTCCATGCGGTGCGAAATGTAGGCTATTTTTCCGACCAGGCTGCCCTCAGCGGCATTGCGCAAATCAGCCAGGCTCGCAAACTCCACGAGGGGCGCTTCAATTACGCCGCCTCGGGTTCCCACTGAGCCTCCCAGAGCGGTTACTACGACAGACTGTTCGGTGTCGGAGATCAACGTGGCGCGCTCATAGCCGCGCTGCCAGTGCGGGAACTGTACTGCTTGCAGCCAGACCCGATCATAGCCAAGCGCCTTGAATTGTCGCTGAGCCCACGCGACGGCTGCGGCATCTTGCGCAGAGCCGGCTGGCCGAGCCCCAATTTCGGTTGTCAGAGAGGTCACCAGACGAAAGCCCTCATTTTCGGCAAGCGATTGATCGCGTAACTGTTCGGCGGCCTTTATCGTCTTGAGCGAATTACTGGCACTTATCTGGCCGCAAAAACTGAGCGCAAGCAGCGCTGGAATGAAAATGAAACGCATTGAATCCCCTGACTAGTTAAATTAGCGCGCGCGAAGTGAATCGCGAATTTCGGTAAGGAGTTTTGCCTCGGCGCTGAGTTGAGCCGGCTTGGAGGGTGCCTCAGGTTCTTTCGCTTGCATTGAGTTGATGACTTTGACCACCATGAAAATTGCGAACGCAACAATAGTGAATTGCACCAGCGCGTTGATGAAATTCCCATATCCGATGACTACTGCTGGCACCGCTTCACCAGCGGCATTCACGCCTGCGCTTTTGATCGTAAATACCAAGCTTGAAAAATCAACACCACCAATCAACAGACCGATCGGCGGCATGATGACCTGATCAACCAGGACGGAGACAATTTTTCCGAAGGCAGCACCGATAACGACGCCGACAGCCAGATCGATGACATTACCGCGCATTGCGAATTTTTTGAATTCTGAGAGCATGCTCATTGTGTTAGTCCTCCTTGGGTTAAACAAATTTTGCCTGAAAGCTTACGACATCGTCGATTCTCGCCTCAAACTGATCACCGCGCTTCACTGCTGCAACACCGGCAGGCGTACCCATAAAGATCAGATCGCCAGCCTTCAAGTCAAATAGTTTTGATAACTCGTGAATGACTTCTTCGATTGAAAAAATCATGTCTTTCAGCATCGCGCTTTGCCTGACTTGGCCATTAACCTTCAGAGTCATGCGACGTTCGAGAAGGTTCTGCACGCTATCGGCAAGCACTAAATCACTGATCGGTGCCGAGTGGTCGAAAGCCTTAGCCGTGTCCCAGGGCAGGCCTTTGGCTTTGGCTGCGCTTTGCAAGTCGCGCCGGGTTAAATCCAGACCAACCGCATAGGCGTATACGAAGCTCGCCGCCTGCTCAAGGCTGACCTCGCCATCGGCGCTGCGACCCAAGGCCACCACCAACTCGACTTCGTGATGCAGGTCGGTGGTTCCGCGCGCAAATGGGACGGTCGGGCCACAAACGATAGCGTCCGCCGGTTTGCAAAAGAGTATCGGGCTAGCCTTTTCGATTGCCGCACCCATTTCTTTGGCATGGTCGGCAAAGTTACGTCCCACGCAGTAAATTCGGTGGACGCCAAATCGCTCATCGCTGCCGCGGATGGCGATTGTCGGAATAGCAGGGGGTGCGATGCTCATGTCAGGGCTCGAATCACAAAGCGCTCATATTAGCGCTTGAGACCGGCAAGATCACCGGGATTTGGGCGTGTGCTGATTCAGCGCGATGAAATTAGATCGTCACGATGGCTGACGACGCTGTATTCACCGTCGATTACGCCACGCTCGGCTGCAGTAGCAGGTTTTTCGCGGAACGAGCGAACGATTCCACGGACCGTCGAAAAGAGCAAAACCGCCAAACCAAACACCAAGCCGAAGACCAATAGCAGAGCCAGCAGTATCAGACCCACGACGCCGCAAAACACTTTCATTAACGTGCTGCGAGGGCGGCTAGGTTGAAACGAAAACCAGCGGTGCGTGTAGGTGAACATGGGCTCATGTCAGAATGTTGGGAAGTGGAGTATGCGCATGTCCGGAGAAGAAAGAGTAATGGAAACGTTAATTTCAATGAACGACCTTTCTAATCAGGGACTTACTGCGATTGATCAAATGATCGACGGCCAGCTTTTAGGGTTTTTGGTGCACCGCGAGGGCGACAAACTGCGCGTTTGGTTGAATGTGTGTCCACACGCGGGACGGCGATTGGACTGGGCCCCCGGCAAATTCTTGCTCGATCACGGCCGTTTGGTCTGCGCCGCGCACGGTGCGGTGATCGATCTTCAAGATGGTCGATGTATTGATGGGCCGGGCCGGGGTGGCAGCTTAACCGCATGCGCAGCGACGGTCGAGGGAGAGTTTTTGCGGGTCAATTGCGCCGGGTCAGACTCTGGCGGCTAGTTCACAGCACAAGGTTGACCGTCAAAATAACAATAACCAGGTAAATCAGCGTTAGCGGTAGGCCGGTTTTTATCAGGTCGCGAGTTTGGTAGCCCATCGGTCCGCTGACCATCGACATGACCGGGTTGGATGCACTCAGAAAATTATTGGAAGCAGACAGCGCAGTGATCAAAGCAAAAAGTGCCGGGTCGCCGCCAGCTGCTAGTGCCAAGTTAATGGCCATGGGCACCATGATTACCACTGCGCCAACATTGCCGATGACCAAACCAAAAATCGTGACCAACAAAGCAATGATAATTTCCAGCACCCAAATTGGCACGCCATCACCGACGCGTTCCAGAGTTTGCTGTGCGATCCAGTTGGCCGTGCCGGTGGTTTCCATTGCCCAGCCCAGTGGAATCAGGCAGGCCATCAAAAACACGGTTTTCCAGCTGATGGCCTGATAGGCATCATCCATAGTCAATACACCGGTAACAATCATTGCCGCCGCACCGGCCATCAGGGCTACGGGTACCGGAATGATCGTGCTCAGCGCCAAGCTCATGGCCAGCCCGAAAATACTCAAGGCAATCCACAGTTTGTGCGGCCGATGCTCTTCTTTCGGAAAATCGGTAACGACGACGAAATTTTTGTTTTCTGCGGCTTGAGCCAAGTCCGTCCAGATGGAGTGCAAAACCAACATGTCGCCGGCCTTGATCGGCATGTTGCGAATATCTTCGCGCCAGACTTTGTTGTCTCGGCTAATTGCCAGTAGTGAAATTCCCTGCCGTCGCCGTAGTTGTAGTTGCGCCAATGTTTTTCCGACGAAATTAGAGGTCGTAGGAATGACCGCCTCGGAAATACCCGCACGGCTCGGGTTAAACAGGTCGCCAAAATGACGCAGACGGTGCGATACACGCAGAAGGTTTTTCTGTGCGTAATCTTCAATTGATTCGCGACTGCCCATGACGCCTATGACGCTGCCAACCCACAGCATCAAATCGGCATGGGGCGCTAATCGCGATTCATTGCCGCTTTGCAGAGCGAGAAACAGTGGCGCGTCTTTCTGTGCTTCGGCTTCACCGATGCTCATCCCCACCAGCGGACTTTCGGCCGTTACGGTCAGTTCAAAAACCTCACCATCAATGCCGTAGGCCTGCGCAAAGTAACGCTCGGTGCGCGCGGGCGTGACGCCCTTGCCATCATCCTGGGTGCGCAGGTGACGCTTACCCACCCAATGAAAGTACGCTAATGCGCAAATCATCAAAGCGATACCTACCGGCAGCGGCGCGAACATCTCAAAGGGTTTGAGTGTGGCGGCTCCGGGTGGCAGGTTGCGGTTGGCAGAGAGCATCAAATCGTTGAGTACGATCAACGGCGAGTTGCCGATCATCGTCAGCGAGCCGCCCATCATCACGCAGGCCGCGATCGGCATAAGCAAACGGGGTAGTGCAATGCCGGTGCGGCCGGAAAGTCGTGAGGCGACCGGCAGCATCAATGAGGTGACTGCCGGATTTTGCATAAATGCGGAAAGCGTCCCCGAAAAACCCGCGCTCAGCAGCACCAGACGAGTCTCCATGCCGCGCGATTTGCGCAACATCCAGACCGCCACACGATTGAGCATACCGGTGCGATCCAAACCCGCTGCCAAAATCATCGTGCCCACCAACGAGATGACCGCGCTACCGGAAAACCCATCGAAGAGTTGGGTGGATGGCACCAGACCGGTTAGCCCGAGCGCCACCAACACGATCAGGGCGGTTGCATCAGGCCTCATCCGGTCTAAGACGAACATCAGCATCGTAAAGGCAACCAAGCCCAACACGATAATCATGTCGGTGCTTAGTGTCAGTGCTGTATCCATCGTTATACGGCTTCTAGGTGCGCAGGTAGATCAGGTCGAATACTTCGTGGCCTAACTTTAACCCACGCGACTCAAAATGGGTTTGACGGCGCCAATCGGGCCGGTCTGTGCTGGTGCCGGCTTGATGCTGGCAGACCAGTCCGGTTTGTGCGCCGAGCACCTGCCACATATGTTCGGCGTAATCGCGCCAGTCTGTGGCCAGATGCAGCATGCCGCCGTGGCGCAGCTTTCGGCACAGCAATTCAATAAATTGAGGCTGGATCAATCGGCGCTTGTGGTGACGTTTCTTGTGCCAGGGATCGGGAAAATAGATGCGCACCTGAGCAAGGCTGGCATCGGCAATTTCATGCTGCAGAACTTCGACTGCATCGTGACAGTACACGCGAAGATTATCGAGTTCTTTATTGGCTGCGCCCGCAAGCAATCGCCCAACACCCGGTGCGTGAACCTCAATGCCGATAAAATTTAGTTGCGGCTCATTCTGCGCTGCAAACAAAAGTTGGTCGCCGTTACCGAATCCAATTTCTACGACTAAGTCACGGTCGTTAGCGAAATGGGTGGCGAAGTTCTGCGGCTGCGCCTGATAGTCCAGACCGTAGCGTTGCCAATGATCATCCAGGGCTTTTTGCTGGCCGGCGGTTAAGCGGCCCTGACGCAACACAAAGCTGCGGACCGGACGGTGCCCGGGACTTACAGTGAAAGGTAGTTTGCGGTCCTGAGTGGACACGATCAGCTAATCAAGCCGTCGATGGGCGATGATGCCGAAGCGTGACGCTTGCGCGGGATGCGTCCAGCCAGAAACGCCTCACGACCGGCTTCGACGGCTTTGCGCATCGCGCTTGCCATAAGTACCGGGTTTTTTGCGCCGGCGATTGCGGTGTTCATCAACACACCATCACATCCAAGTTCCATCGCAATGGCCGCATCGGATGCGGTGCCTACGCCTGCATCAACCAGAATCGGTACTTTAGCGTTCTCCACAATTTCCAGAAGATTCCAGCGATTCTGAATACCCAGACCCGATCCAATCGGTGCAGCCAATGGCATTACTGCCACACAACCAATTTCTTCCAAGCGTTTGGCGATGATCGGATCATCCGAGGTGTAGACCATGACATCAAAGCCTTCCGACACGAGCGTTTGCGCGGCCAGCAAAGTCTGATTTACGTCGGGGAATAAGGTCTTTGGGTCACCCAATACTTCAAGCTTCACCAGTTTGTGCCCATCGAGCAATTCGCGCGCCAGGCGACACGTGCGTACAGCATCTTCGGCGGTGTAGCAACCTGCCGTATTGGGCAAAATCGTAAATTCGTCCGGCGGTAATACTTCGAGAAGATTCGGCTCGTTCGGGTCTTGCCCGATATTGGTGCGCCGGATTGCCACGGTGACTATCTGCGCCCCCGCTGCAAGCGTTGCCTCACGAGTTTGCTGCAGGCTGCTGAATTTACCCGTACCGGTTAGCAGTCGGGCGTGATATGCCTTGCCAGCGATGATGAGAGGGTCATTGATTTTTTCGGAAACTAAAGTCGATATGCTCATGTGGCTAATTATGAACTGCTCAGGGGTTCAGGGTAACCCCAGCGGGGCAATAGGATTAAGTATTCGCTCAGTCAATCGCAGCCGATTAGCCACCACCCAGGGCATGAACCAGTTCGAGCCGGTCATGCTCATGCAGCGCGGTGTTGGCATGTTCGCTTTTGGGAATGATCTCGCCATTGAGCTCTACCGCAACTCTGCGCGTTGCTAAGCCCTGTTCTTCGAGTAACTGCCTGAGGTTGATGCCATCGCTGATCGTCAGTGACTGGCCATTGAGGGTGATCGTCATAAAGTCAAAAAGCATCGCCGTAGTGCGTTACGCATTATCATAATGGCTTTCGCGGGTGTCGTTCAGTGGCAGGACCGCAGCTTCCCAAGCTGCAGACGTGGGTTCGATTCCCATCACCCGCTCCATCTGGGTAATTAATCAATCAGGAAAGCACGTGCATAACGACTTGATTGTCTTGGGCTGGCGCGAACTCATCGGCCTGCCGGATCTGCAGATTCCACTGATCCGGGCCAAAATCGATACGGGCGCGCGAAGTTCGGCGCTGCACGTAGATAGTTGGGAGCTATTTAGCCAGGATGGTCAGGAGTGGGTGCGATTTAGTATTGCTCCGGGCGATCCCCGTCCTGGCAGCGTCCATGCATCAGCGAAAGTTCTGGATCGTCGAGTGGTTACCGACTCGGGTGGCCATCAAAGCGAACGCATTTTTATTAAGACCCGCGTATCAATAAAAGGGCAGGTGTGGCCGATAGAGGTTAATCTTGCCGACCGCCGCAATATGCGGTTTCCGATGTTATTGGGCCGAACGGCCATGAACAACAAGGTGATAGTGGACCCTTCGCTATCATTTAACTTAGGTGAAGAGAGTACATAATTAATGAAAATTGCAATTCTTTCGCGTAACGCATCGCTGTATTCGACCCAGCGTTTGGCTGAGGCGGCGCGCAAACGCGGGGCGACCGTGCGTGTCTTAGACCCGCTGCGTTGCTATATGAAAATTGCTAAAGGCCAGTTTGACTTGCGTTACAAAGGCAAGTCGTTGAAAGGTTTTGACGTAGTAATTCCAAGGATTGGCGCTTCGATCACGTTTTACGGCACAGCCGTTCTGCGACAGTTTGAGTTGATGGGGGCCTATACGCCAAATCCTTCCGATGCAATTTTGCGTGCCCGGGACAAGTTGCGCTGCCACCAGATGCTCGCGGGCAACGGCATCGGCATGCCGCCGACCGTTTTTGGCGATAGCCCGGACGATACCCAGGACTTGTTGTCCATGCTTGGTCCGCCGCCGCACATCATTAAGTTGAACGAGGGCAGCCAGGGCAGCGGCGTAATCCTTGCGGAAAACCCGGTATCTTCGCGCAGCGTCATTGAAGCATTCAGGGGGCTGTACGCCAATTTCCTGGTTCAGGCCTTCGTGGCAGAGGCAAAAGGCGCAGACTTGCGCTGTTTCGTGGTAGGTGACCAGGTGGTCGCGGCCATGCGTCGGCAGGCCGCATCGGACGATTTTCGCTCGAATTTGCATCGTGGCGGTAAGGCCGAGCCGATCGAGCTTTCGGCTGAAGAGCGTTCGGTGGCGGTCAAGGCCGCACACGTTTTAGGCCTGTCTCTGGCCGGGGTGGATCTGCTGCAATCATCGCAGGGGCCGCTGGTTTTGGAGGTTAATGCCTCCCCGGGGCTTGAGGGTATTGAGGCGGCGACCGGTCTGGATATCTCCGGGATGATCCTCGATTTCGTCTCAGCCAACGCGAGACTGAAAAAAAGTAGGAAATTAACCAAACGCTGAGTTTGGGTTAACGCAATTTTAATTGTCTCAGGCCTAGTCTTTCCTTACCGTCTTTGCGGCATCTATCCGGCCTGCTGACTCCCGGTCGGGACTCCTCCAAGATTACGGTAATCGGGGTATTTTTAGGCCCACAACCACGGACTTCGAACCGCGGGGGTGGGCTTTTTTCTTGCGCGCGACAGTTGGATTATCGAGTTGAATCCGACATCATGAACCCCATGAGCAAGGCGGCGTCCAATTCGACACTCGATCTGTTGCTTGAAATTTACGGAGTACAGCGAAAACATGCGCGTATTAGTCATTGAAGACAACCGGGACATCGCAGCCAATATTGGCGACTACCTAGAAGATCGCGGACACATGGTCGATTTTGCGGCCGATGGTGTGAGTGGGCTGCATTTGGCAGTGGTCAACGAATTCGATGCTATTATTCTTGACCTGAATTTACCGGGCATTGATGGCCTTGAAGTGTGTCGACGCCTGCGTGCCGATGCACGCAAGCAAACCCCGGTACTGATGTTAACCGCGCGCGATTCACTTGATAACAAACTCACGGGCTTTGAAGCGGGTGCCGACGACTATCTGGTTAAGCCATTTGCTTTGCAGGAAGTCGAAGCGCGGCTGCAGGTACTGTCGCGGCGAGGAAAACTTTCTGCATCACGAGTGCTGAGCATTGCCGATCTTGAATTCAACTTGGATACACTGGAAGTCGAGCGTGCAGGCAAGCAGGTTCAACTCAACCCGACCGCGTTGAAAATCCTACAGATTCTGATGGAAGCGTCACCAGCGGTGGTCACCCGTCAGGAGATTGAAGCGCGTGTCTGGGGTGAGGAGCTACCCGATTCAGATTCACTGCGCGTGCATATTCATGGTTTGCGTGCGGCGCTTGATAAGCCGTTCGATAAGGCTTTAATTCAAACCCGTCATGGCATCGGTTACCGGATAGCAGATCCTGATGCGGTATCGTCGTAGACTTCGTAGTCGAATAATTCTGAGTTTCTTGTTGTTGGGCTTCGGCCTGACTTCAATGTTTGCGGCCGCAACAATTTACCTGCGCGAGCGGCTTGAAGATCAACTAATCGGCACCGCGTTGTTGGAGAACGTGAACGACTACGCCGATCAGTTTTACGAAGATCCGGGGCGTGCCGGAATCCCGTTCGAACGAATTAGCGGGCGCGTATTCAGCATCGCAAAAATCGGCAATGTTCCGTTCGCCTGGCAAGACTTGCCTAATGGCGTACATGAAATTACCGAAGTCGATCAGGACGGCGCTTCTAAAGCTTACAAGCTGGCGGTTCGCAAAGACTCAACCCATTGGTTCTTTCTCAGCTACGACATTGCGCAGGAGCGGACCAGCCAGCAGGCACTGATGGTCGCATTGGTCATTGCTGTTCTGGTGTTTGCGGGGCTGGCATGGTTGATCGGTCTGTGGTCATCGGCCGCCGTCATGCGCCCGGTCGCTGATCTGCTCGCAAGAATCGAGTCAATGGGCGATACAGCCAGGCATACGCCGGTCGCCAAACACTATGCCGATGACGAAGTAGGTCAGCTCGCGGCGGCATTGGATGACTACGCCAATCGAATGACCATTTTAGTTCAGCGCGATCGCGAATTTAACTCCGATGTCAGCCATGAATTAAGAACGCCGCTCGCTGTAATAAAAGGCGCTGCGGAATTATTGCTGGCCCGGCCCGAGCTCGATGAGAAGACTCGTTCGCGTTTGGAGCGTATTGATCGCGCCGCACAGCAATGTACCGATCTGACGACCGCCCTGTTGCTGCTTTCGCGTAACGAGCGAGGCACCGGCCACACAGATATTAAGAAAGCTGCTGAGCAACTGGCTGAGGCGAATCGAGTGCAGATGCCCAATAAGCAACTGAACATTTCCATCGTGGGCAATGAGAGTATGTTTGTTGATGCGCCGGAAGCGGTCGTCTCAGTGGCTCTAGGGAACCTGATCGGCAATGCCTGCAAATATACGAACGAAGGCGAAGTGCGCGTCATCGTCGAGTCGGATCGAGTTAGCGTGCAGGATTCCGGGCCCGGCTTGAGTGAAGAAGACGCAGCGCGATTGTTTGAGCGTGGTTACCGCGGTTCCGGTATTGGTGCGTCCAGCGGCGGCGGCATTGGACTGTCCATTGTCAGTCGTCTTTGTACGCTTTACGGCTGGCGTGTTTCGGTACAGCCGCGCAGTGAAGGCGGCACCGAGGCGACCTTGGAGTTTTACTACTGATATTGCATGCGCTTAGCGCATGCGTTCGAGAATCGCCGAAGTGGGTAGGGCCAGATTCAGCGTGTACAAGTGAATCTCGTCGACACCGTGTTCGATTAATCGTTGGCACATTGAGGCAACAAAGTCCGCACCTAACGCGCGGATGCTTTCGCTATCGTCGCCGTAGGCCTGCATGCGCTTAACCAGCCAGCGCGGGATTTCAGCTCCGCAAAGATCAGAAAATCTACAAAGCTGGTAGAAGTTTGAAATCGGCATGATGCCGGGAATGATCGGCTGTTCAATGCCGTGCGAGCGCGCTAGATCGACAAACCGGAAATACGCGTCAGCGTTGAAAAAGTATTGGGTGATGGCCGCATCGGCACCGGAGTCCATCTTGGTTTTGAAATGACGCAGATCAGCCAATGCGTCGCGCGATTGCGGGTGCGACTCGGGATAGGCGGCGACGTGAATCTCAAAATAGTTGCCATAGTGTTCGCGAATCAGTGCAACCAAATCACTGGCGTACTGTAAATCGCCCGGGCGGCCCATGCCTGAAGGCAAATCACCGCGCAGTGCAACTAAACGCTTACAGCCGTCTGCCTTGTATTGCTCCAGCAGGCTCAATATTTCTGCTTTGGTGCCACCCATACAGCTTAAGTGCGGCGTTGCGTCCAGACGATGGTGTGCGCGAATGTGTCGAATCGTTTCCGGCGTGTAGCTCAGGGTTGAACCGCCGGCACCGAAGGTAACCGAAACAAATTTAGGATCAAAGATCCTGAGCTTGTCGATTGTTCGATCAAGCTGTGCCTTTTGCTGCTCGGTCTTGGGTGGGAAAAACTCAAAGGAGAATTTGGTCATCGCGGGTCCCTGACGAAAAAGGGCGGCCCGCAGGCCGCCCCGATTGGCGATTAGTAACGGTAGTGCTCTGGTTTGTACGGGCCATCTTTGGAGATGCCCAGGTACTCGGCCTGTTCGTCAGTCAAGCGGGTGAGCTTGACGCCGATTTTTTCCAGATGCAGTCGTGCGACTTCTTCGTCGAGCTTCTTCGGCAAACGATAGACCGTCTTTTCGTAGCTGTCTTTATTCGCCCACAAGTCGATCTGTGCCAGCGTCTGGTTGGCGAAGCTATTGGACATCACAAAGCTCGGGTGTCCGGTTGCGCAACCAAGGTTCACCAATCGACCGTCGGCGAGCAGGAAAATCTCGCGATTTTCGCCGAAGGAATATTTGTCGACCTGCGGCTTAATGTTGGTACGTTTGGCACCGGAAGCTTGCAGCGCATCAACTTGGATTTCATTGTCGAAGTGACCGATATTGCAAACGATGGCCTGATTCTTCATGGCCTTCATGTGATCAAGGGTAATGACATCTTTGTTACCGGTGGTGGTTACGTAGATATCAGCCTTGCCCAGCGTGTCTTCAACCGGCGCAACCTGGAAGCCTTCCATTGCCGCCTGCAACGCAGTAATCGGATCAATCTCAGTAACAATAACGCGGCAACCATAGGCACGCAGCGAGTGCGCGGAACCTTTGCCTACGTCGCCGTAACCGCAGACAACGGCGACCTTGCCAGCCAACATAACGTCCATGGCGCGTTTCAGGCCATCTGCTAAGGATTCGCGGCAACCGTATAGATTGTCGAATTTGGATTTCGTTACCGAGTCGTTGACGTTGATCGCCGGAACCAGCAACTTGCCGGCTTCCATCATCTGGTACAAACGATGCACGCCGGTGGTGGTTTCTTCCGAAACACCGCGCCAGTCTTTAACTACATTGGTCCAGAAGCCCGGACGTTCTTTGGCAACACGCTTGAGCAAATTTTTGATGATTTGTTCTTCATGCGATTTTGCGGGCGTATTGACCCAGTCGCTTCCATTTTCCAGCTCAAAGCCTTTATGGATGAGCAAGGTGACATCACCGCCGTCATCGACAACCAGTTCCGGGCCTTTATTACCCGGGAAGGTGACCGCATCAAGTGTGCAATCCCAGTATTCTTCGAGTGTTTCGCCTTTCCAGGCAAAAACCGGCGTGCCGGTTTTTGCAATCGCTGCAGCAGCGTGATCCTGAGTTGAAAAAATATTACAGGAAGCCCAGCGCACATCAGCGCCCAAATCCTTCAGCGTTTCGATCAGTACTGCGGTTTGAATGGTCATGTGCAGCGAACCGGTGACTCGCACGCCTTTGAGGGGCAGATCGGCGGCATACTTTTTACGAATCGACATCAGGCCCGGCATTTCGTGCTCGGCGATTTCAATTTCACGGCGGCCAAAATCGGCCAGCGACATATCGGCGACTTTATAGTCGTTTTTCAGGTTAACAACGGCATTCATGCGCGTATCTCCAGTGCAATGAATGGGCGCGGTTTGGAACGGATTGTCGAGCCTGGCTACTTTTCCAGCGGGTCCATAAGATTCCGGCCAGTCCAAAGTAGTCGCAGCGCCCCTCGACAAGACAGCCATTATATCCTTTTGTCGTGATGAAGAGATGACTGCGGCCTGCACGGCGCACAGGGCGCCGGTTGGCAGGCCGCAAACGCAGACATGTGCCAGATACTAGTTTGAGGCTCGCTTTATTGCCCGCATCGGCACAGCGCGTTTTTCATAGTGACGAACGCCCTTGTTGTAGCTGTATTGAGTCTGGGTACCGGGATGCGGACCCAGTTTTACTGTGGGCAGCGGTGCGACGAATAGGTCCATCCAGGGCGAATTCAGGGTCCGCTTGAGTTTCCAGGCCTTTAAGGTGACGCCGGAACGCATCCGGCCGACCGCTGCCGAATGTAGCTCGTAGCTTGGATCTTCAATCCGCAGTCCAAACTTTTGATCAACATGATCGTAGGGCTTGCTTAGGCTCAGTGCCGGCAACGTGAACTTGTGAATAGAGGGCTGGTCACTCAAGAATGTGATGGTCTTTTTGCTGCTCTTTGATGAGGGTTGGTTGTACGCAAACTCAACCGGCGCCTCAATTTTGCCTTTTCCGATCACTGCCGTTTGAAACTGCACGTATGCCGTAAGGTTGCCGATATTGACGCTGGTGCGCGAGAGCGAAGTAGGGATGGTGACTTTTGCAAATTCTTTCTTCACATTTAATGGCGGCGTGAAGCTATCGGATACATCAAACGAGGGGCCACTGAGTGCCCGGTAAGCCCAGGTCTTACCGAACGCGCGCAATTTGTAGCCCCACTTGGCATAGGCGCTGAGTACAAATTCATCACCACCTAGAACTTGACTGGCCGGAATGCCCATCGCCGCCATGGTTTGTGCACTGGCATTGAATGGTCTGGCACGAAGCACTAATGCAACCGGGTACGCCGGCGCATTAATCGAGCTGCGGGCAATTTCAGTCGGTTTGATATCGCCTTGTAAGCGAAACGGTATGCGCAAACCGGCACTGAATCCGGCCGCGGCTGTGAGGCGGAAAAAGCCAACCCCAAATTTCCAGGTGCGCTCCCAGTGCATATCCGCTTTGTATGTAAAGCCGGCGATAAATCGTTCATTGAAACTATGGACACCGGATGCGTTTTCGCCGGCTGGATAACGGTACTGCTCGGGTGCGGTGATAGCGCCCGGGCCTGAAGGACGGCTGGCTCCGGCGACAATTGCACCCGGTGACCTGCTTGGCGCGCGTGCGGGTATGACCGAAAACTTGGGTTGCGCTGCCGCACTTACGTGCATCTTTCGTGCGGATCCTGTCGTCGCGCTCAGGCGTTTGGGCACATCGATGACGTCGACCAGCTCAAATTCACCTTCGCCACGTAAGGCTGCGGCGATCAGTGCGTCTTCACCACCGCGGTCGTACGCGCGGCGAAGCGGATCGTCCGGATTTAACGCCGGCAGTTCTTGTTGGATGAAGGTCTGGAAGTCTGCCCTCATATCGGCGGGCATTTCTGCGCTGCTAGCGATCTGGGCTTCGGCAGGACCGACAAATTCCGCGAACGCGGGCGAGGCGGCGCGGGCCACGGTCGCATCGTTCACATTAAAGCGGACTTGACGCACCAGCACATAACGGTCGGAAAATTCAATCGCCAGCTCAGTGACAACCGGTTGCTCAGCTAGCGCACGTGCCGGGATTTTCTGAAAATTTTCGCTCAGCGCTCGATGCGCCGTCATACGCTCATCGAACGTTGCAGCCAGGCTCAGGCTGGGGCCCTCGTCCACAGCAATGCGGCGTGCGCCGAACTGAGCGCGTGTTAGGACGGTTCGCGGAGATTCTTCCCGGGCTAAAGCGACCAGCGCTGAGTCCTCATCCAGGCTGGCACGAATTGGCGTTAGTTTAGGTTGGCTGACCAGAGCCTGCGGAAGTCTGTCGGCTTGGATCGGTTGCACCGCGCGAGTTTGGGCGGCTTGCAGCACCGGCGTAGCGACTAGGGCTACAAAGGCGAACAATAACAACGCGAGCTTGGGGGTGCGAGTCATGGCCGTTCTCCTGTGTCGGATACTTAAGGCCACGCAAAAGGGCCGCGAGAGCGGCCCTTCTGGGTTCAGTTTCGTTCAGATTTACTTGATTTTAGCGTCTTTGCGCAAGGCTTCGGCGCGATCGGTTTTTTCCCAGCTGAACATGGTGTACACGCCATTTTTTATTTTGACTTCTTTCGGCTTGCGACCGAAGTGGCCATAGGCGGCAGTAGCTTGATACATCGGGTGAATCAAATCGAGCATTTTCAAAATGCCGTACGGTCGCAGATCGAAGTGCTTGCGAATCAACTTTTCAATCAAGGAATCAGCGACCACACCGGTGCCAAAAGTGGTCACCGAGATCGAAGTGGGTTCAGCAACGCCGATTGCATAGCTGACCTGAACTTCGCAGCGTTTAGCCAAACCAGCTGCGACTACGTTTTTTGCCACGTAGCGCGCTGCGTAAGCTGCGGAGCGATCCACCTTCGACGGATCTTTGCCGGAGAATGCACCGCCACCATGACGCGCCATGCCGCCGTAGGTGTCGACGATAATCTTGCGGCCGGTCAGTCCCGCATCACCGACCGGGCCGCCAATGACGAACTTACCGGTGGGATTGATGTGGAACTTGGTGGCTTTAGTGATCAGCTTGGCTGGAATAATCGGCTTAATGATTTCTTCCATAACCGCTTCAACCAAGTGCTTCTGCTTGATATCCGGGTCGTGCTGGGTCGAAAGAACCACGGCATCGACGCCGAGAATTTTATCGCCGTCGTAGCGCAAGGTGACCTGGCTTTTCGCGTCGGGACGCAGCCAATCCAGCTTGCCGCTCTTACGCACCTTGGCCTGACGTTCCACCAAACGATGTGAATAATAAATCGGGGCCGGCATGAATTCCGGTGCTTCATCACAGGCATAACCAAACATCAGACCCTGATCACCAGCGCCTTGTTCTTCCGGCTTTTTACGGTCCACGCCCTGGGCGATGTCCGGCGACTGCTTACCGATCATGTTAATGATGCCGCAGGTATTGCCGTCGAAACCGATGTCCGATGAGTTGTAACCAATATCTGTGATGACTTTTCGGGTGATCGATTCGATATCAACCCAGGCATCGGTAGTCACTTCACCTGCAACGATGGCAACGCCGGTTTTGACCAAAGTTTCGCAAGCGACGCGAGCGCGCTTGTCCTGGGCCAGGATGGCATCGAGAACGGCATCGGAAATCTGGTCGGCGACTTTGTCGGGATGACCTTCAGAAACCGATTCGGAGGTGAACAAGTAGCTGGACATCGGGCTTATATCCTTTAATACGGATGGAAGGATGGGCGCGCATAATAACGCTATTTCCCCAAGGGTGCATCAATTTTGACGCATTGTTGCCGGCGATTCATCTGCGTATCGTTCCGGAGTGGCTCATTCAACAAACTTGGCCCGGTAAAAGCAAGCATTGGCAGTGCCTTCATCTAGGATTGATCCATGCTATGACATATTAAGTTATGGATTCGATAACCCAAATTGCGCTGGGCGCGGGAATCGCGGCCTTGGCGGCACCCAAGTCACATGTGCGAAAGGCCTTACTGATAGGCGCGGCGTTGGGGACCCTGCCTGATTTAGACGTGCTGGTTCGTTACGCCGATCCGGTGGCCAACATGACCAAGCACCGAAGTTTCAGTCACTCGCTGTTGATACTCACACCATTTTCGATTCTGCTGTGGGCGACGCTCAGGCGATACTGGGAGCCGGTGGCCAAGGCGCCTGGACCGTGGTTGGCTGCGATTATGCTGGCATTGATCACTCATCCATTGCTGGATGCGCATACGGTTTATGGCACGCAGCTTTTCTGGCCATTCAGACCCGAGCCGGCGATGTGGTCAACGATCTTCATCATTGATCCCCTGTATACCCTGCCGTTAGCCGCCGCCGCGCTATTCGCCGCCATCCGCCCAAGCAGTAGGCAGGTATCCAACGTACTCATTGCAGGCATGTTGCTCAGTCACAGTTATCTGGGCTGGACGTGGATCGCAAAAGCCAAAATCGACGCGGTCACCGAGCGCACACTCAGCGATCAAGGTCTGTCAGGAACTCCCTTCGTCTCCGGTCCGGCGCCCTTGAATAGTTTGCTTTGGCGGGTGGTGGTACGAACCGAGCAGGGTTACTTGGAGGGGTTTTATTCCCTGGCCTCAGACGACGGGCCGATACAGTTTCGTGCCTATGCCAGCAATGAGGAAGCGATCAAGCAGGCACGCGCATTGCCTGCCGTGCAGCGCCTGATTTGGTTTTCTTCAGGTTTTATCAAAGCCGAGGTCATTGATCGCGAGCTAATCATTAGTGACCTGCGAATGGGGCAGGAGCCGAGCTATTTCTTTCGTCACGCAGTGGCCAGGAAAGACGCTCAAAACCAATGGCAGGCGATTAAACCCAAGCGACTCTCCTTTGCGCGCGACACACGCGCCTTAAGTCAGCTGTGGGATCGCATCTGGTTGTCTGAGGCTCAGTTTCAGGCAGCGATTGAAAACTCGGGCGAGACGCCGGCAACCAGCGCATCAAAATAATCTTGAGTAAGACTCAGTTGCTGGCTCGCATCCTGCGCGGCGTTTACGACGTTGCGAAAGGCCTGATTCTCCGGGCGATCTTTAGCGTACCAGCCCAGATGTTTGCGGGCGATGCGCACACCACGCTCTTCACCATAAAACGCATACAGGGCTTGCAGGTGCGACAACAAAATGTGTTGTACCTGGAGCGGCGAGGGTTCGACCAGATGTTCTGAGTGCTTCAAGAAGTGCGCAATTTCCTGAAATATCCATGGCCGGCCCTGGGCTGCACGGCCAATTAAAATGGCATCGGCACCGGTAACTTGCAGTACATGAGCGGCTTGTTCGGCGTTATTAATATCGCCATTGGCAAACACCGGAATCGCCACGCGCGACTTAACTTCAGCGATCGTGTCGTACTCGGCTCTACCCTCATAAAAGTCCATGCGCGTTCGGCCATGGATGCTCAGGGCCTGAATGCCGCAGTCTTGTGCAATGTGTGCAATGGCTAAAGCATTGCGCGTTTCATGGCACCAGCCGGTGCGCATTTTCAGCGTGACCGGGACATCAACAGCAGCCACCACGGCACTTAATATTTTCTGCACCAAAATTTCATCCTGCATCAATGCAGAACCGGCAAGTACGTTGCAAACCTTCTTGGCCGGGCAACCCATATTGATATCGATAATCTGTGCGCCATGATCGGCGTTGAATCGGGCTGCCTCCGCCAGAATCTGCGGATCGGTGCCGGCGATTTGCACGCTGATCGGCTCAGGTTCGCCTTCATGATCCATGCGCAGTCGGGATTTGTCGGTTTTCCAGAAGCGCGGGTCGCTGCTGGTCATTTCGGAGACGCACAGACCGGCACCCATTTGCTTGCACAGGATACGAAATGGTTTATCCGTCACGCCGGCCATCGGCGCGAGAATTAAGTTAGGCGAAAATGAAATAGGGCCGATTCTCATCGACCCTAGTATCGCCCGAGTGTTGCCACTTGTGTACTCAGGCAGCGGTTAAATCGCTAATTTTTGCATTTGCAGCACTGGATTGAACCGAACGAATTCCATTGCTGCACCCCGCATCGGCATCATACATCTGGCTCTTTCCGATCACTTGGCCATTGCTCGCCAGTAAGGTGAAGTAAGCCTTACCGTTTTTGCTTTTCTTTGAGACAAATCGCTCGGCCACTGCGCTATTGCGACGGACAGATTCCGCACCGTTGATACAAGAGCGTTTCGCCTTGTAGCCCTCGCTGCTAAGAACGACTTGGCCATTGCTCGCTTTTAAATTGAAATAAAACTCGCCATTCTTGCCGCGTGAGATCTCGAACTTTCCAGACATCAGTGCTCCTGCTTTGAGTGTCTTTCTATACTAGCTGCTCTCACTGTGCCGTCTCTGAGTGGTACCTGAACTGCGCGGCCTAATCGCCGAACATCGTCCTGATCACGCGTAATAGTTAACGCTCGGCTGGCTGTGTCGATTCACTAAAAACCTGAGTTTCTTCACCGATATCAACTTGCGGTGAGCCTTGAGATGCTTCAGCGGAACCGGCGGCGCTCGGGTTGAACTCACCTTTTTTCGCCGCCTCGTCGCTGGCACGATTCATCACGATGATACTAATGCGCCGATTGCGCGGATCTTCCGGCGCTTCCGCAATAAACGGGACGTTTGAGCCCAAACCAACGACGCGAGCAATTTTTTCAGAGCCAAGGCCCGCGCGCACTAACTCGCGTCGCGCAGAATTCGCGCGGTCCGCCGACAGCTCCCAGTTGCTGTAGTTCTTCGTACCGCCGCGCCAGGGCGTTACATCAGTGTGGCCGGTTAGGCTTAAACGATTCGGCACAGTGTCTAAGTACTTAGCCAGTTCTTTGAGAATTTCGGATGTGTACGGTTTTAGCTGTGGGCTGCCTAAATCAAACATCGAGCGATTTTGCTCGTCGACGATCTGAATGCGCAGACCTTCGTTGGTGATGTCGATTAGAAGTTGTTCCTTAAAGGGTGCGAGAGCCTCGCTGTTTTCGATAGCCTCTTTCAAATCATCCATGAGATCTTCGAGTCGTCTCTTTTCAATCTTGCGCAGTTCTTCTTCGGTATCGAGCATCACTGCCGGATCAATCTCAGCATCAATTGCGCCGTCGCGACGTTTGCCACCATCAACATCAGCTTCGGGGCGCGACACGTTATCAAAAATTCGAACCGGAGATTCACCCGCGCCGCCCGGACCCATTGCGCCGGGCACCGTGGCGGTGGAATCACCCTTAACCGCGCTGGGGTTTTTAAAGTAATCGGCCAGACCACCGAGCTTTTCCTGCGGCATCGTTGAGAGCAGCCACATCACTAAGAAGAACGCCATCATCGCAGTAACGAAATCAGCATACGCAACTTTCCAGGCGCCACCGTGATGGCCACCGGCAACGACTTTTTTCTTCTTTATGATGATGGGCCGTTCTTTATCAGCCACGGTCTGGGTCTCCGCTTTTCAATCGCATTATTTGCCTTTGAGCTCAGCTTCCAGATCGGCAAAGGAAGGTTTGACCTGGGAGAACAGTAGCTTCCGGGCAAACTCGATAGCTACTGCAGGCGCGTACCCTCGAACCGAAGATACCAAAGCCATTTTTACGACTTCATAAATTTTTCCATCTGCATTGGCTTTGTGCCCGAGGGCGGCCGCTACCGGTCCGACAAAGCCGTACCCAATCAAAATCCCGAGGAACGTGCCGACCAGCGCTGCAGCGACCTTGGCACCGATAACAGAGGGTGGTGCGTCACCGACGATCGACATCACTTTCACAATGCCCAAAACGGCAGCAACAATGCCGAATGCTGGAAAGCCATCGGCCGAGGTTTGCACCGCGTGCGATGGTTCATGGGCTTCTTTATGATGGGTTTCGAGTTCTAGTTCGAGCATGCTCTCAAGCTCGTTCGGATCCAGGTTTCCGCCGATCATCAATCGCAGGCAATCGGTGATGAAGTCGAGCAAATGATGGTCCGCTAAGATTTTTGGATACTTTTGAAAAATCGCGCTGTCTTGAGGCTTCTCGACATGATCCTCAATGGCCATCATGCCTTCCTTACGAATTTTGCTGAGGATCTCGTAAAGCAGTTTCATCACGTCGATATAGTCTTGGCGGTTGTAACCGCCGCCCTTGAGCAAGCCGAGCGTGCCGCTCAGTGCTGCCTTGATGATATTCATCGGGTTGGAAGCGATGAAGGCGCCAAGGCCTGCACCGCCAATGATCAGCATTTCTACCGCGGCTGGTTCAACGAGTGCCATGATGTGGCCGCCAGCGACAATAAAGCCGCCTACCACCGCCAATACAACGACCACCATTCCAACAATAACCAGCACGGCAACGCTCCTTTCCCTCAGCCCTCACACGCAGGGCAAACAAAATCTTCGGTACGGTTATGTGTTGCGATCTGGCAGGAAACGCTGATTCACGGCTAGATATTCGGGCATTGCAGGTGCAGTGCCGAGTTTCTCGGTAGACAACGCGGCCACCCGGTTAGCATGGCGCGCGTGTTCCGCCAAGGGCTGCTCAATGTTCAGCGCCATAGCCGCGACCAACCCCCCGCTGAATGCATCACCCGCGCCGGTTGTATCAATCGCTACTACGTTTTCGGCCTTGATTCGAAAAGCTTTAGACCGGCCGGTAGCAGATTTGCTGTGTACGAAGCAGCCAAGTTTGCCCAATGTGATGATGATATGATCGACCGGCACCGGTTCGCATAAATCATTTAATTGCTCATCAGAAAGCCCGGCCAGCGCCTCTGGATCAATCTCCCGGTCAAAAAGTGCTCGATGCAATAGCGCGAATTCGGTTTCATTCGGAGTCAAATAATCGCAGTGCTGCAGATGTTCGGCGCGCAGACCGGCATGCATGGGCGCCGGATTCAGGATGGTGATCATGCCGAGCTGTTTGGCCATTTGCAGCGCGACCGCCACCGACTCCAGCGGGTTTTCTAATTGAGTGAGCAGAATATCGCGGTCTTTGAACAGATCGGCGTGGGCTTTGAGCCGTTCGGGGCTGAATCGGTCGTTGGCAGCCAAATCGACCACAATGAGATTGCGACCCTGCGCGTCAATCACGATGCTCGAGCTGGCGGTGGGTCCGTCAACGATTTCCCAATAGCACTTTAGATTTTCGGCGGCTGCAAATGCCTGCGCCGAGGCGCCTAAATGATCGCACCCAATCGCGCCTAGAAAACGCACGTCGGCACCTTGCCGATGCGCGGCTATCGCTTGATTGAAGCCTTTTCCGCCGGGACCGGTGGTGAACGATTTAGCTTTACGGGTTTCGCCGATCACCGGGAAGCTATCGGTGAGCCAGGCGTGATCCTGAACAAAACTGCCGAAGATCAGCGCCTTTTTCGCCATGCTTACACGCCCAAGCTAGTGAGAACGCCCGCGATGGATGCCGTCATCATGGTCGCAATCGAGCCACCATAAACCGCTTTTAATCCGAAGCGGGCCAGATCCTTGCGACGCTCGGGTGCCAGACCGCCGATTCCGCCGATCTGGATTGCGATCGAAGAGAAGTTCGCGAATCCGCACAAGGCATAGGTCGCGATAAGAGTCGCTTTTTCACTGAGTATTACGCCTTCCACATTGCCACGGAGAATCTCAGACATGCTCAGATAGGCGACAAATTCATTTAACACGACTTTCTGGCCAATCAACGAGCCGACCGTAGTCGCCTCTGACCAGGGCACGCCAATGACCCAGGCTAACGGGGCCAAGATAATCCCCAGTAAGTTGGGAAGGTCGGTCGGCCGGCCTATGAGCGATGCCAGACCGGACACGTCCCCCACCCACACCAGCGGCGCATTGATCAGCGCAATCAGAGCAATAAACGCAAGCAACATCGCGCCGACATTGAGCGCAAGTCGCAGGCCTTCACCGGCACCGCTGGCTGCCGCATCAATGATGTTGACCGTCTCTTTTTCAACTTCAATTCGCGCCTCGCCCAGCGTCAGTGGCTGCTCGGATTCGGGCATTAAGATTTTTGCAATAACTATTGTAGCCGGGGCGGCCATAATGCTGGCGGTCAACAGATGCTTCGCAAACACGGCCTGCTGCGCCGGGTCAGTTCCACCGAGCAGTGCGACGTAAGCGGCCAACACACCGCCGGCGACTGTAGCCATACCGCCGATCATCAAACATAAGAGTTCCGATTTAGTCATTCCCGAAATATACGGTTTCACAACCAAGGGTGCCTCGGTCTGGCCGATAAATACGTTGGCACACACGGACAGGGTTTCTGCGCCTGAAACACGCATCAATTTGCGAATAACCCAGGACATCCCTTTGACTACCGCTTGCATGATGTTGAGGTGGTAAAGCACCGACATCAGCGAGGCAAAAAAGATAATTGTCGGCAGTACTTTGAATGCCAGAATAAAGCCGAACTTTTCGCTATCAACCAAGTCGCCGAAGATGAACCGGGAGCCCTCTTCAGTGAAGCCGAGTAGGGCGACGAAGCCTTTTGATATCCAGTCGAAAAAGGCCGCCCCCCAGGGAGTCAGCAAAACGAGGACAGCAAACACAATTTGTAACGCGATGCCGGTTAGGACTAATTGCCAGTTGACGCTTTTTCGGTCGGCTGAGGCAATCCAAGCCAGAAAAATAAGTACTACAAGACTGAAGAGCCCGAATCCGACCGATGCCATGGTTTATTCCAACAAAATGACTTTGCGCAGACTAGAGCAGCGGGGCAGTTCGGGCAAGTCTTATGATCGCGCTACGACTCGACTCAGGCCGCCTTTTTTTGAGAGGAGCAGGCGTTCATCCGCCCGTTTCATCAGCGCGCTCAGATCAAGTCCGTCCAGCGGGCTGGAGGCAATGCCCGCACCAAAGCTCAGAAGTACGGAAATATTGTCTTTGGTAACAAAGGCTTGCTGGATAAGCTGCTTTCGCGCCGATTCAATTGCTTCGTAGGCATTGGCGATTGGCATGTCCAGAAACTGCACAAAGCTCTGGCCGCCCAGCCGCATTAGCGGCTCCTGATCGGGCAGAAGCTGCCGGATCGTAGTGGCAAAATGACGGATGACTTGATCGCCGACTTCCGAGCCGAAACGCTCATTGATGAGCTTCATGCGCTCGATATCGAGCAGGGCTAGCGAGATTTCCTGACCGCTGGCGCGCGCCTCAACAATGAGCTGTGCTCCGCGGTGTTGCAGGTACACGCGGTTAGGTAGACGGGTCAGCGGATCATAGCCGGAGAGAGTGACCAACTTTTGTACGCGCGAAACAATCGCCGCCGTGACGAATGTTGTGGCTGCCAGTAACAATAAACGCTGATAAATATTAGCTGCAATTACTAATCCGTACTCATCTGATCGTATCGGCCCCAAACTTTGCTGTTCAAGATAAAACCAAAGCCCGCCGAATTCGACCATAGCGAGTACGCCGGTAAACACCGTAACGCGCATATCATTGCGCATTGCGGTGACGAATATTGCGAGTGGATAAATGGTCCACGTGACCAAGCTATTCAGGGCCGCAGCAGGGTCGGCCATTGAGAGCATGAATAGCACCAACGTAATGATGCTGACATCCGACCCCGAGCTGGCAAACGGCAACCAGGCGTGAATCCGGCCCGGCCGGGAAAGTCGCAGCCAGAGCAAGCTCACAAACAGGGCCAACAACGTACCACCCGCACCAATTACGGTTTCACTAAACGAACCCCCGCTGACAATGTGTACGAGCGGAAACAGCAGCAGGATCATCACCGTTGCCACACGGATTTTTGCGATCAAGTGCTCGCCGCCCGCGCCCACTTCGAGCATGAGACGATCTGGCTTTGCAATAAGTCGCCGCCAAAGAGTGGTAATCCGATGTTTACTCATACGATCCCCTTCGCAGCCTGCAGTAACGCACAGGCTCGCGTGGCGGAAAACAATTATGGGTTTTACGCTTACGGTGCATCAGAAGAATTTATGGGAAAGTCCAATACAGCCCGAAAATCAGTAGCCTTATCCTGAGCGCAAGCAAGCTGGAGCAATTGCCTGAGAATTTGCTTGCGATGCAGATGTTGGTCAGGCTCGATTCGGATTTGATTCGCAGGGTCGGGGCCTGTATCGCTTGACGCTGGACTTGGACATTTCTGCACGCAAAAAAAATCCGGCACCCGAAGGTACCGGTGTCTAAATTAAGGGAATTCACCTTGCCAGTGAGAGCTTGGCAGTAATCGGACCGCGGTCTGAGAAAGAAGTTCCCGCCGGTTGCCGGATGTTTCGGTTTATACCGCTGGGGCCGGCGGTGGGGTTGGTGCCTTCGGCGGCTTAGGTGCTTTTGGCGGAGCCGGTGGTGCCGGCGGCGGCGGGAAGGAGAGGAAATCCGGTGTGCGGTGCTCACCCAGAGTTACGGTGACGTTTTGCTGTTTTTTATCGCGCATAATCTGCGCTTTGAGCTGGCTCTTAGGCTCTTGCGAGTCAATATACGTCATCGCATCACGCGGCGAATTAACTTCTTTGCCATTCAGGCTCAACAGAACGTCGCCTGACTGCAGGCCTTCCAGGGCCTTTTGCTCACCGAGCACCAGCACGCCTTTGTCCGTTCCAAAATAGCGTCCTAGTTTGGCATCTACAGAGACCAGATTAAGACCGCTAAATCGAAATGCAGGGGGCATGCGCGGAGCCGTCCGTGAGTCGGGTGCACCACCACGGGCAATGCGCCTAATTTCCATTCGGCCCGGACCTGATGAAACAAACACATCATCATCTCCCTCGGCAAATATAATTTCCCGTTCTCCTTCGGCGGTCATGTGCGGCGCGTTTCCATCGCGGCTGATCCAACGTACTCTTGATAGCGACTCAATCGTATCGACAGTAGCCGTGGTCTCGGCTTTTTTGCCATCGCGGAGATAGGCGAGCTTCACCTTCTGACCGACGCTCAAGTCACCCAGCAAACCATGAACCGATTTAACCGACGTAGCGGCATCGCCTTTAATCGCTTTGCCATCAACATGGGTAAGTACATCGCCTTTCTCCAGCCCGGCTTTGGCTGCCGGGCTACCGTCAATTACGTCCATCAATGCAACCGAATCGCCGGTGTCAGACGGACCCATGACGATTCCAAGTCCGGGCTTTTTCTCCGCCATATGTTCGCGATCAATTTCAACGTGTACGCGCCTGGCTTCGGCACGCGCACGGTCCGCATGCGATTTAGCTTCATCGCGTTCAATAAACATGACGCGCTTGTGTTGCTCGGCGTTCTCGGAGCTCAGCTCTGCCATGCGCCGTGCCAAATCGGTGATCTGTTGGCGCAATTCTGCAAGTTCTTTTTCGGTATCTGTCGGGGCTTCGGCCGCCATCGCGGAGTGTCCCGCACACAGACCTATCAGTAAAACAGGAATCAAAAATGCGCATCTGTTGTTCATGGCTTATCTCCTTTAGTAGGGTCTCTTCAAAAATTTCGAACTAATGCCGTGGTCAGATTCTGACCCTGGCTGGCAAGTGTCCGGCGTTGAGTTTCAAATGTTGCGTAGTCCTCCAAGATGCGCACGCGCTGCTGCCACAGGACCTCCTGATCGGAAGCGCTCAATGCGTCCGAGCTCAATACGTAATCAAGCCCTTTAATCTGCTTTTCGTAATCCAACGCAACCAACATGTCGTTTGCTGGAATCATCGGGTCTTCTTGCGCGAATGAGATCAGAGCCTGTAGTCGCGACGCCTCCGCCTGCAATTGCGCCAGATCTGCGGAGTCGCTGGTAGGAACGACGGCTGAGGGGAATGGGCTGATTGGCTTAAGCAGGACAACACCAATGAAGCCCGCAGCGGCTGCGGCGGCCAGCCAGGCCGGGCGATGCCACGCACGCATCGGCCGCGAGTGTTTTTGCTGAAGCTTGCGCTGCATGGCAATCCACATATCGTTCCGCGGCGCTTCCATGGGCAGCGCTTGAAGTGCCTCGCTTAGAGTCACAGGTTTTAGGTAATCGCCGTGATCAGGCATGATTGACCTCCGTTACGTTGAGCAGCTGTCGCAGGCGCTTCGTGCCGCGAGCAAGCTGAGATTTTGAAAAGCTCTGAGTTTTGTTCATTTGCCGGCCAATTTCGTCGTGTGTGAGTCCTTCGACGTGATATAGCCAGATCACCGCTCGCGTTAGCGCTGGTAGGCGATCAAGCGCATCGATGAGTATTCGTGCATCGGCTTGCTGTGCCGGCATGAGTTCGTCGCTGACCAGATTGTCCAGCGGGTCGTGTTCTTCGCCCAGGCATTCGGATTGACGGTTTTTGCGCAGTAGCATCAAGCATTGATTTACCAGAATCTGTCGCAACCAGGACCAAAATGGCGCGTCACCTCGAAACTCGCTGATCCGGTCAACCATGCGCATCATCGCTTCCTGCACTGCATCCTGGGCATGACCACGGTTGCCGGTAATACGTAGGCATAAGGTATAGGCCGGTATTTCAAACTGACGGTATAGGCTTTCAAAAGCCGCATGCTCGCCGGCCTGCGCCTTTTCCAGCAGGTCTTTTGGAATGTCTATGGCAAATACGTTTCTGGGCTTCACATGTACTAAGATGCGGATTAGGGCGAAAGGGTTGCAACTAATTTTGAATTTTTGACAGTCGGTCGCTGGGCCGGAATCTGCAAGGAGAATCAGATGGAAATCGTCACCATTATCTTAATTCTGGGTGGAATCATATTCTTGTTTAAGACCGTGCGAATGGTGCCGCAGGGTTTCGAGTGGACGGTTGAGAGATTCGGCAAGTACACGCATACGATGGATCCGGGGTTGCATTTCTTATTTCCGGTCGTGCAAAGCGTGGGTCGCAAAGTCAATGTGATGGAGCAGGTGCTTGATGTGCCTAGTCAGGACGTGATTACGCGCGACAATGCGGTCGTTAAAGTAGATGGCGTGGTGTTTTTCCATATCTTGGATGCTGCCAAAGCGGCTTATGAAGTATCGAATCTTGAGCAGGCGATTATCGCGCTGGTTATGACCAATATTCGTACCGCGATCGGCTCAATGGATTTGGACGAGTCCTTATCTAAACGTGACGAGATTAATGCCAAGTTGCTGGACATCGTCGATTTGGCAACCACACCGTGGGGCGTAAAGGTCAACCGCATCGAGCTGCGCGATATTCAGCCACCGCGCGACTTGGTCGAAGCAATGGCGCGCCAGATGAAAGCTGAGCGTGAGAAACGCGCAACGATTCTGGAAGCTGAGGGTGAGCGGCAGTCGGAGATTTTGCGCGCAGAAGGTGAAAAAGCGGGCGCTGTGTTACAGGCTGAAGGTCGGAAAGAAGCCGCATTTCGCGAGGCTGAAGCGCGCGAACGCTTAGCGGAGGCAGAGGCGCGTGCAACGCAGATGGTATCCGATGCAATTGGCAAAGGTGATGTGCAGGCGATCAACTACTTTATTGCTCAGAAATATATCGAGGCGTTTAAAGAGTTGGCGAAAGCGCCGAACCAAAAATTTGTATTGATGCCGATGGAATCCAGCGGCGTGTTGGGTTCGTTGGGTGGCATTGCAGAAATTGCCAAGTCCGCGCTGGCCTCGGCGAATCAGAGCAAGGCATAGGAGGCCATGATGGACTTCGATTTTCGTCCGGTTGTGGTGTTCTGGGCTTCGCTGGCTCTGGTGCTTATTGCGCTTGAGACCCTGGTGCCCGGAGCTGCCTTGCTCTGGTTGGGCTTGGCGGCCGGCGGTGTGTTATTGCTCGTCGTATTCGTGCCTGATGTACCGATATTTGCTCAGGCATTGGTCTTTGTCGGGCTATCGTTCGGGACCATTGCCGTCTATTGGCGCTATTACCGCAGACGCAAAATTGCGACCGATCAGCCTTTGCTCAACCGGCGCGGCGCACAGCTTGTGGGTCATGTGTATGTGTTGGATCAAGCGATCGTTAATGGCCGCGGCAGGGTAAAAATTGGTGATGCCTACTGGTCGGCGGTGGGTGGCGATTTGCCGGTCGGTACGCGTGTCCGAATCACGGCCGTGGAGAATATGAACCTGCAAGTCGAAGCGGCCGATTCGCCCCGGTATTCGGAATAAATTCAAAAAATCCTTTCGAAACTAGATGCGAACGATTATCATCTGTAATCAGATCTCATTCGGAGTGGATTAATGAAGCTCAAGCTTTTGATGTTTGCCGGTGCACTCAGCTGGCTTGCCGGCTGTTCTGTCGATAATCCTGATGTTTCAGGGCAAGAGACCCAAACGGCGGAGCCGGAGTCGATTGAGCTGGTCGTTTATTCGGAACGTAAGGAGCCGCTAATCCAGCCGTTTTTTGAGCGATTCACCGCTGAAACCGGAATCCGTGTTTCCTGGCGAAATGACAGCGCTTCCGCGCTGATTGAGCGGATGAGCGCGGAAGGCGAAAACTCGCCGGCCGACGTGTTTATTGCGGTAGATGCCGGAAATTTATATCAGGCAACCCAAGCGAACTTGTTGCAGCCGATCAAATCTGAGCTGCTCGAAACGTCGGTGCCGGCCAACCGCCGGGATCCTGATGGGTATTGGTATGGATTGACGGAGCGGGCGAGAACTTTGGTCTACTCGACCGAACGCGTAAAGCCAGAGCAGCTCAGCAGCTATGAGTCGATGGCGGAGCGGAACTGGAAGGGTAAATTCTGCCTACGCTCATCATCGAAGGTCTATAACCAGTCCTTGATTGCGACAATGATTGAGCGCCTCGGCGAAGCTGAAACCGAAGAAGTGGTTAATGGTTGGGTGGCTAATCTGGCGACTGATTCGTTTGCTGACGACACCTTATTGGCGAAAGCCATTGATTCGGGTCAATGCGATGTCGGCCTGATCAATACGTATTATCTGGGCCGCTTGTTATCGACAGACCCGCAGACCAAAGTGGCTGTGTTCTGGCCAAACCAGAATGACGGTGGCGTGCATGTGAACATCACCGGTGCCGGAATCAGCAAGCATTCTCGTCATCCGCAACAAGCGCAGCAGTTGATAGAGTGGCTCGTGAGTGAGCAAACTCAGGCAGAGTTTGCCGCGATTAATTTCGAGTATCCGATCCGCGGCGATGTCGCGCTGGATCCAATCGTTGCGAGTTGGGGTGAATTCAAGGCTGAGCAAGTCGATGTCCGGGTTGCCGGGAGTCGCCAGGCCGAAGCCGTAAAGTTAATGAACCGCGCTGGCTGGCGCTGATCATAATGCCCCGCCATGTTTAGTGGCAAAACCGCTGCCTGTATCAGTTGGGTCGTAGCTGGCAGCTTGCTGGCTCCGATCCTCTGGCTCTTATTGTCTTTGCTGCAGTGGGACCTTGAACTTTGGTCGCACGTCGGAACGTATTTGCTTCCACGCGCAATCACCCAGACCTCATTGCTGTTGCTGTTCGTTACTGTCCTGGTTCTTTTAATCGGCATTGGTTTTGCCTGGGCAGTGGTTCGATTTGAATTTCCGGGACGCGCATTTTTGCAGTGGGCCCTGGTGTTGCCGCTCGCATTGCCGGCCTACATTGTGGCTTTTGTATATATCGGCATGCTCGACTACTCGGGGCCGCTTCAAACCCTTTGGCGTGATGCAGGATTTTCAGCAGCCTGGTTTCCCAACGTGCGCTCCGTACTCGGTGCAGCCATCGTTTTATCTTTGGTTCTGTTTCCCTACGTCTATTTGATATCGCGATCGGCTTTTTTACGTTTTGGTAGTGGTGCATTAGACGCAGGTCGGATGCTAGGCGTGGGCCCAGTCCCTGGATTCTTCAAGATCGTGCTGCCGATGACCCGGCACGCTTGGTTTGCGGGGCTGAGTTTGGTTTTGCTAGAGACGCTCGCCGACTTCGGGGCAGTCAAGTTGCTCGGTATTGATACCCTGACGACGACGATTTACGCGCTCTGGTTTGACCTTAAGTCACTGGGTGTCGCCGCGCAGCTATCATCTATTACTCTGCTGATCGTTATCGCCGTCTTGTTGGGCGGTAGTGTATGGAAGAGCGCAACACAAATGTGGTCTCAGCCGATTAGTGCGCCGCCACGCAAACAGATTAGTTTGTTGCCGGCCTGGCTGCTCACAGTGGCGATGAGCTTGGTCGTAGTGATAGCATTTTTTGTGCCGGTGCTGCAGTTGGTATTTTGGGCGGTTGAGGCAAGAGCGGTTTTGCCGGCGGTCCAGGCAGCCATCGGCAATACAGTACTGCTGTCTTCGCTGACCGCGGTGATCGTGGTTTTGTTATCCCTGCTAATTTTGGTTTCGCGCTATAAGAATAAAGAGTCGCGGGCGATACAATTGGCCGGGGTATTCTCCGGGTTGGGCTACGCTGTTCCCGGGACAGTGCTCGCGGTCGCCGCCGTTTGGCTGCTGTCCGGTGTGGATCAATGGTTTTCCGGTCTTAGTGGAATGCATTTGACCCTGAGCACATCGATTCTTGCCGTGTTATTGGCTTTGGCCTGCCGATTTTATCGAGTCGCGTACGAGTCGGGCTGGTCAGCTTTTGCCGTTTTGAGTCCCACCTTGCTCGATTCGGCCAAGTTGCTAGGGGCTAGTCGCTGGAAACGAATTCGAAATGTCAGCTTCCCGGTATTGCGGCCCGGGCTGCTCGCGGCTTTGTTATTGGTCTTTGTTGAGACGATGAAGGAATTGCCCGCGACATTGATGTTGCGACCGACCGGCTGGGACACTCTGGCGGTTAAGGTGTTCTTGTACACCTCTGAGGGCTTATGGCAGCAAGCCGCGTATCCGGCTCTATGCTTAGTGCTGGTTGGTTTGTTACCGGTTTGGTGGCTGACCCGGCAGCAGTAAGTTTCAAACAAATGCTGCCAAAAACAGATCTTTTTCGACGTGCTTTGCGATAATGGCGTCTCAACTCGTCTCGGATCCAAAAATGTCACAACAAACTAAACTCAACGCCAGCCATCGCCAGCTCGGCGCGAAGATGGTCGATTTTGGCGGATGGGACATGCCGCTTCACTACGGATCGCAAATTGAAGAGCATCATCAGGTGCGACAGGATGCGGGCATGTTCGATGTGTCGCATATGACCGTAGTCGATTTGCATGGGCCGCAGACCCGCGATTTTTTACGCCGCCTGCTGGCTAACTCTATCGACAAGTTAAAGGTTCCGGGAAAAGCACTTTACTCCTGCATGCTCAATGAGCGTGGCGGCGTTATTGACGACCTCATCGTGTACTTCCTCGAAGAGTCCTGGTTCCGTGTGGTTGTTAATGCGGCGACCCGGGAAAAGGATTTGCCGTGGATCCAGTCACAAGCGAAGGCGTTCTCGGTAACTGTCACCGAGCGTCCTGAGTTGGCAATGGTGGCGGTGCAGGGCCCTAATGCCCGGGCAAAATTCAGCAGCTTGCTCACGGCCGACTCGGCTGAGCGCGCGATGAAGCTCGGCCGCTTCAGTGCTGCAGAGCTCGATGGCTACTTTGTCGCTCGCACCGGCTATACCGGTGAGGACGGGTTTGAAGTGATCGTGCCTGAAACAGCGGTAACCGAACTTTGGGAGCGATTGCTCAATGCGAACGTTTCACCGGCTGGATTGGGTGCGCGAGACACGCTACGTCTAGAAGCCGGAATGGCGTTGTATGGGCAAGATATGGACGACGACGTTTCGCCGCTTGAAGCGGGCCTGGCCTGGACAGTAAGCTTTGATGGAGCGCGTGATTTCATCGGCCGCAAATCGCTGGAGGATCAACGCAGTCATGGTGTCGCCCGACAGACGATTGGCCTGGTTATGGACGACAAGGGCGTATTGCGTCATGGCCAAACGATTGCGAGTGAGAATGGCACGGGAGAAGTTCTTTCCGGCACCTTCTCGCCGACACTGGGCAAAGCCATTGCCCTGGCACGCGTGCCGGCAGGTTCGTGTGACGAAGTTAAGGTCGATATTCGCGGCAAGTGGGTTGTTTTGCGGGCAGTGAAATATCCCTTTGTCCGGGAAGGAAAGATTCAAGATGGTGTGTTGATCTGATTCGATCGGTACAATACGACCTGAAAAGTAAACCTGACACAAAATGAGGCCATCGATATGAGTGAAATTCCAGGCGATTTGAAGTTTTTGAAGTCACATGAGTGGGCTCGCCCGGAGGGTGATGGCCGCGTCACCGTAGGCATTTCTGATCACGCGCAAGGCTTACTGGGCGATCTTGTTTATGTGGAGTTGCCCAATATCGGTGACGACGTGCAGCAAGGCGCCACCTCGGCAGTTGTGGAGTCGGTGAAAGCCGCGTCAGACGTCTATAGCCCGGTAAGCGGCAAGGTCGTCGCGGTTAACGAAGCATTAGCCGATAAGCCCGAGACCATCAATGAAGATGCCTATGGCGAAGGCTGGATTTATGTCGTTGAGATTTCCGAGCCTGATGAGCTTAAGGAACTGCTCACTCCGGACGACTATGCCGAGATGCTGGAGAACGATGCCGACTGAGTCGAACGTCACACTCTTAGAAAAAAGACCGCATTGAAACCGCGGTCTTTTTTTTGGCCGAACCGATAAAGCCGACTTTGCGTGGTTGCCCGATGGTGCTCCGGACTGGAGAAAGTTTTCGCATTGGTCAGGCAAATTGAAACGCGAAAAAGAAAAAACGGAACAGAACATCTAGAAAAAATTACGCATTTTTTTCGCGCATTCGCGCATGGTGCAGCGCAACATATATTCCACTAGGGATTTCCAGCTACCTGCGGTCACGGATTTTGCGGCTGGGAGTGAATCGCAAATAGCCAAGCAATCGATTGCAAAAAAGATTCTGAAACCAAAATAAAAAAACGCTGTAAGCCTTGATTTATCTATGTTCCCACGCTTCGAGCTATTTTTTTTCTGAACTATTGAGCTCGTGCGCGTACTACACGTCGCCTGGATAAAGCAAACCTTTGGTCAAATTTTGTTCCGGTCTAAGTTGACGGTGTGTTGACATGTTTAAAACACATCGCTAGGTTTCGCCCCAATAGCGGTCAACCGCGGGTAAGAGTGATCAAACTGAAACGCACATACGTATTCATCGATCAAACGGATCGACCAATCGGCAAACCAGTCGACGGCATCGTTCCCCTCGAAAAAACGCTCCACTCCGTTTCGAAGATCATCGGAAGAAGCCACCGTCACCCCACAAGAACCGCACAATACCCTTTGGCCTGCGTGCCAACCAAGAATCCGAATACGCCGCGAGAGCGACGTATCGGTGCACCACGGCTGTCTGACGTGGTGATGCCTGTAAGACTGGGCTGTTAAGCCAACTTAAAGACGAGGAGTCCATCATGGCTGTTAAGAAGAAAGCTGCAAAGAAGCCCGCAAAAAAAGCGGCAAAGAAAGTAGTTAAAAAAGTAGCGAAAAAAGCTGCAAAGAAAGTAGCTAAGAAGAAAGTAGCCAAGAAAAAGGTTGCTAAGAAAGTAGCTAAGAA
>CBDUOG010000003.1:0-73820 GCA_965368785.1 uncultured Gammaproteobacteria bacterium
CTTTGATTTGCCCCGCCATTGAATCGCACCCGCAGGCGCGAAGATTGGGCACGACCGTGGCGAGGGAGGGACCCCGAGCATCGCCGATTGGACAGGAGGTCCAACCGGCGATCCCTGAGCGAATGCGGCGGGATTTACTTCGTAGCGAGATCTGCACAGGGCGATTCAGGCGGAAGCGCTTTTGGCCCTTTTGTCGCCACAAAAGGGCAAACAGACGCATCGAATACAATTCGAGTAAGCGAAAAAGTGTGGGCGTCGCCAGAACATTCAAAAGCAGATTCCCGCTTTCGCGGGAATGACGGGACCGAACAAACGCGGGAGTAACCGAATGCCGAATCTAAGCCAAAGAAACCCTTACGCCACCAAACCATAACTCCGCAGGAACGCCTCCGGTTCCGGCTCGCGACCGCGAAACGCCACAAAGCTATCGAGTGCCGGGCGTGATCCACCTACGGCTAGAATCTCCTGTCGATACCGGGAACCCGTCTCGCTGTTGAAAATCCCTTCGTCTTCGAACGCTGAGAAAGCGTCGGCACTCAGCACCTCAGCCCACAGATAGCTGTAATAGCCTGCGGCGTAGCCACCGGCAAAAATATGAGTGAACGCATGCGGGAAACGGTGCCACTCGGGCGGCTTTATCACGCTCACTCGATCGCGTACTTCATCGAGAATCTGCATCACCCGTGCGCCTTGCTCCGGCGAGTACTCCAGATGGATTCGGAAGTCGAACAAAGCAAACTCTAGCTGACGCACTAAGAACAAACCGGCATTAAAGTGGCGTGCATCGAGCATCTTTTGATGTAGCGACTCAGGAAGCCTCTCACCGGTTTGGTAATGCAACGCAAACTGATCAAGTGCTTCGCGTTTCCAACAGAAGTTCTCCATAAACTGGCTCGGCAATTCAACCGCATCCCACTCCACACCGGAGATGCCGGCGATTCCCGGCCAGCTCACCTCAGTAAGAATATGATGCAAGCCATGGCCAAACTCATGGAATAAGGTCAGCACGTCATCGTGGGTCAGCAAACTCGGCTTGCCTTCGGTTGGCGGCGGCACATTGCAAGTCAAAAAAGCGACCGGCTTTTGATCAATGCTTTGGTATTTAAATCGAGCACGGCAATCGGCCATCCACGCGCCGCCTCGTTTGGCTTCACGTGCATAGTGATCCAGATACAGACCGGCGATCAGCTCGCCAGAGGCATTGAGCACATCGAAGTACTCGACATCCGCGTGCCAGGCCTTAACCTGCTGATTTAAGCTAAAGCGAATATTGAATAGGGTTTCGGCCGCATGAAACATGCCTTTGAGTACCGAGGGCAGCGGGAAATACGGTTTTAAATCTTCTTCGGTGAAGTCGAACTGACGCTGGCGCATTTTTTCCGCCACATAGCCGCTATCCCACGGCTGAAGATCGTCAATATTCAGGTGCTGAGCGGCAAAATCGCGCATCTGCTGTAATTCTGTTTCGGCGACCGGTTTGGCACGACTGATCAGATCATCCAGGAAGCTCAGAACCCGCTCAGGCGTTTTTGCCATTTTATCGACCAATGACACATGCGCTGCGGAAGCAAACCCGAGCAGCTGAGCCGACTCGTGGCGCAACGCCATTATTTTTTCCAGGCGTTCGCTGTTGTCAAACTCGCCGGCATTTGGGCCTTTATCGGATGCGCGAGTGCCGTATGCGACATATAACTGTTCGCGCAATTCACGCGAATCGGCATAGCTTAAAACCGCTTGTACTACCGGCCCCTTAAGGGTGAGCAAATAGCCTTCCCGGTCTTTGGCTTTTGCCTGCTGAGCCAACATGTCCAAGGCGGATTGCGGTAAACCACTGAGCTGATCAAGCGTTACCGGTTGCGACCACGCTTGTGTTGCATCCAGAACTGCTTCAGAAAACTCAGTCCCTAATTTGGATAGGTCCTGCTGAACTTTGCGAAACCGGCTGCGTTGCGGTTCCTCTAAGGCCACGCCACTGTGCTCGAACTCCCGCAGCGCGTCTTTTATCAGCACTTTCTGGCCGGACTCGAGCTGCTTAAATTCCTCGCTTGCCGCAATCTGCCGAATCAATTCGTAAAGCTTACGGTTCTGTCCGAGTTCGGTCTGGAATTCGATGATCGCCTCTTCGGCATCCGCGTAGACCTTGCGCAGGGCCGCCGAATCCTTGACCCCATGCAAATGTGCAACGGGTGCCCAGCGACGGTCCAATTCCTCATCAAGGACTTCCAGCGGCGCAATAACCGAATAAAAATCGGGTCTATCCAAGCCCTCAATTTCTTGAACCTTTTGTTTGTAGCGATTCAATAAATCGGTGACTGCCGGCATAACGTGTTCTGCCTGAATCTGGGAAAAATCCGGCAGCCAGTCGGCCGAGCACAAGGGGTTTTCAGAAGACATCGCGGACTCGCATAGAAAATTCAGCCTTATTGTAAGGCTTAGTCAGCGCTTAGTTATGACTAGCGCGTGAGCCAGCGTAAGGCGCGCTTTAATAAGGGTGAAAACGGTGCATCCATCAAACCGGCAAAATTCCAACGCGGTTGATACATCACCGGCATCTGTTTGCTGAATTGCATAAAACCCAGATGCCCGTGGTAGTGACCCATACCGCTTGCCCCTACGCCACCGACCGGCAACTCGTGCTGGCCAAACTGAAATATGGTGTCATTAACCAATACCGAACCGGCGACGATGCGATTGAGACTGTTGTGAAGGCGACCCGGGTTTTGATCGAAAGGATAAAACGCTAAGGGGCGATCACCCGACTCAATGAATGTCAGCGCCTCATCCATCGTCTGGTACGACTTGACGATTAAGACCGGGCCAAATATTTCCTCACAACTCACCCGCAAGGTATCCGGCGGATTGATCAGCACACTCGGTACGATGCCTCGCGGGCGCTGTACCCACTGCTCAGCATTTTTCGGCTGACGCACATCAGCGCCACTGCGTTCAGCCTCATCCAGATAACTCTGCAATCGCTGCCGCTGCGCCTCATTAATAATATTAGTGATATCCGGGTTGTTCACCGGATCGGGATAGCGCTGTTCAATCTGGCGCAAGTACTCACTGACAAATTGATCCAGCTGAGACTCATGCACCAGCACATAGTCCGGGGCAATACAGGTCTGGCCGGAGTTCAGACTTTTACCGGCGGCGACGCGATTGGCTGCCTGCTTAATCGGATAGTCGGGCGCGATCAACACCGGTGATTTGCCGCCAAGCTCCAAGGTGGTGGGCGTTAGATTCGGTGCTGCCGCTTTTGCCACTAAGCGGCCGACCGCGGTGGAACCGGTGAAGACCAAATGATCAAACGGCAATGCGGTGAATTCCGCTCCGACCTGCGCGTCGCCTTGGACGGTTAGCACCTGGTCATCGGCAAATACTTTATTGATTAGCTTGGCAATAACTGCGCTCGTATTCGGCGTGTGCTCAGAAGGCTTGAGCATCACGTAATTGCCAGCTCCGATCGCATCGATGAGTGGAATCAGCGCCAATTGGAACGGATAGTTCCAGGGCGCGACAATTCCGATTACGCCCAGCGCCTGCATCCGTAGCTCTCCGCGTGCCGGCCAGAACAATGGTGAAATAGCTCGGCGTTGCGGCCGCATCCATGCTCGCAGGTTTTTGCGTACATGGCGGATTTCCTCGAGCGTCACCAAGATGTCTGCGCCCAGAGTTTCCACTTCAGAACGCTGGCCGAAATCCGTGCTGATCGCCTCAACGATTTCCCGACGCAGAGCCAGAATCTGCTGCTCCAGACGCTTGAGCATATCGATACGCTGATCGAAATCCGGGCGGTCGCGCCGCCAACGCGCTTGAATTCGCTGCAGTTGAATGGATAGGCCAGAGTCGTGCTGCGCCAGGTTCATTACATCTCTCGCAATAGCAATTATCCCGATTTTTGCATAAAAAAAGCCCGGCGTGAGGGGAGCACGCCGGGTGGGAGTTCCCGCATCCGCCTTAACCGGCGAACTGGGGAGAGAGATGTCCGAGCAGTTCGTTCTGCTCACACTGATATATCGGCAGTAATTGGATGATCTTGACCTGGCCGATGTCGGAAAAACGTTTGACGGTGTATATCGCTGATTTCTAGCCCTTTTTTCGGTTACCTCGTTGCCCGCCGTTCAGCCCGGAAGTGTTAAATCCATTTAACCTAAGCCCATGAATCGAAGGACCTCTCAATCTGTTAAGCACTGGATTGCTCTGCTGCTCGTACTAAGCCTGAGCGCTTGCGTACAAACGCCGAAGAAACCAGACCTCAACCGCCTCTACAACGGGGTCGCGGTTGATGTGCAGCCGCCGCCGATGATCGTTATCCACGGGATGATGGGCTCGACTCTGGTCAATAGCGAAACAGGCGTTGAGATTTGGCCGAAATCCTTAGGCTCGGTCGCCTTAAGCGAATATCGTGAATTGAGTAACTTGCCGATTGACGGCGCCAGCAACGGCAACGTAGTCGCCGGCAAACTCCTCGACAGTTTAGGTCGGGTCGATTTCTATGGCACCTTGCTGGAGACTTTGCGCACCGCTGGCGGCTATCGCCCCGGATATGCCGGGCATGCGGTCAATGATAATTACCCGCGCTACTACGTCTTCACCTACGATTGGCGCCAAAGTAATACCGAGTCGTCGAAGAATCTGCATGAATTTATTGAGCAGTTGCGCGTTGATCACCGCGATCCTAAATTGAAAGTTGACATCATCGCGCACAGTAACGGCGGCATTCTGGCCAACTATTATTTGCGTTACGGACCGAACGATGTACTCAATCAAGAGCAGCCGCAAATGTGGGCCGAAGGCAATAGTCGAATCCGGCGGATTGCCATGCTCGGCACGCCAAATTTAGGGGCAGCTTCGAGCATCAAGCGCTTGGTCGAGGGTTTTCGACTGACCCTGCGCATTGTCCCGGTTGAAGTTCTGGCGGGCATCGTGCCGCCGTTTGAAGCATTGCCCCATCCGAATACTCAGGTCATATACGACGTGTATGGCAAGCCGGTAAATCTGGACATATTCGATCCGGAAATCTGGCGGCGTAATCAGTGGGGCATTTACTCGCCTGAAGTGTCTGAGCGCATCCTAAGTCAAAACGGCAGCTTAGATGACCGAGCCGCGCGCGTTCTTGAAGTGCAAAACACCTTTGCCAATAATTTGCGCCGCTCAAAAAAATTCATCGAAGCGATTACGCTGCCGATTGAGGGCAATACCGTGCGCACTGCGGTATTCGGCGGAGACTGCGCCAATACGCTGGCCGCGGGCATACTGATCGAGCAGGAAGGCAAGCAGCAGTTAGTGTTTAACGCCAAGCAGATCAAAAATCCGGTCCCCGGAGTCGACTACGAATCCATTTTGTTTCAACCCGGCGATCAACTGGTCACTCGCGTCTCGCAGGAAGCTGCAGGCTTTGAGTTTATGCCACTACGGCAAAGTATGTTCTTGTGCGAGAACCATCAGCAACTCGCGGCCAATGCGTTTTTTCAGAACAATCTTCTGAGCTTTTTCCTAGCTCGCTGATTAACCGAAGAAGGCGTAACACACTAGGATTGCCGCGATGATTCCTGCGGCATCGGCAATCAGTGCGCAACCCACCGCATGCCGTGCGCGCTTAATGCCTACGGCACCAAAATACACCGCCAGTACATAAAATGTGGTTTCGGTACTGCCCTGCACCGTAGCTGCGAGTAAGGCCGGAAAACTATCCACGCCAAAATTCTGCATCGTCTCAATCAGCAACGCCCGCGCCGCGCTGCCCGAGAAGGGTTTAGCCAAAGCAGTCGGTAAGGCATCGACAAAGCGCGTATCGATATCCGCCATCGCCACTGTCCAACGAATGCCATCCAGCATGACATCCAGCGCACCCGACGCGCGCAGCACTCCGATTGCGCATAGCATCGCCACCAGATACGGCAGTAAGTCCCGGGCAATCGCGAAACCATCTTTAGCGCCTTCAACGAATTTTTCGTAGACCGGCACTTTGCGCAGTGCGCCCATTATTAAAAACACGACGATAATGCCGAATAAGGTCAGGTTACCCAGCAAGCTGGAGAACGCCGCGACCGCCTGCGCGCTAAGCGTGGCGACCAGTGCCATGCCACCGCCAATAATTACGCCGGCGCTGATTATCCAAAGCAGAACCACCGGATCCCATAGCTTGAGTTTTTGGACTATCGACACGGCGATCAAGCCGGCCAAGGTCGATGCGGTCGTAGCCATTAAGATCGGCAAAAACACCATCGTCGGGTCCGCTGCACCCTGCTGCAGTCGATACATAAAAATCGTAATCGGCAACAAGGTCAGTGATGAGGTATTTAAAACCAGAAATAGAATCTGCGCGTTACTGGCGGTTTCCTTCTCAGGGTTCAAGGTTTGCAATTCACGCATCGCGCGTAAACCAATCGGGGTCGCCGCGTTATCCAAGCCCAACGCGTTTGCCGCAAAGTTCAACGTCACCAAACCAATCGCCGGGTGGTCGGCCGGCACTTCAGGCATAAGCCGGCGAAATAGCGGGCCAAGCCAGCGCGCCAGCGCATCAATCAATCCGGCCTCTTCGGCAATGCGCAAAAAACCCAGCCATAAAGTCAGGGTGCCAAATAACAGCACCATGATTTCGACCGAGAGCTTGGCCATATCGAATAGCGCAGTGACCATGCCGGCAAAGACTTCCGGCCGATCCAGCCATAACCACTGCCCCATCGAAGCGAATGCGGCGACAATAAAAAATGCAAACCAGATTTTGTTGAGCATGGCTGCGCCGTCATGGATTCATGCGCTAGCATCGCACACCCGATTTGGGTGTGCGACTGTCAATTAGGCGGCTTGTGCCTCGGTCTTGGGGTTCGGCCATTGCGCCATCAATGCGTCGAGCTCGATTTCGGCTTTGTTGACGTGGGCTTCTTTGACATGACCGAATCCGCGGATGTGCTCGGGCACTTCGGCGATCTTTACTGCCAGCTCGTGATTCGCTTTATTCAAATCCGGCAGCATCTTCTCGATGCGAGCCAGATACTCATCACGCAGACGACGCTCCATTTTGCGCTCGTCGGTATGCCCGAACAGATCCATGGCGGTGCCGCGCAGGATTTTCAGGCGCTTCATAATGCGAAACGCAGTGAATACCCAGGCGCCGTATTCGCCTTTAATCAAATGGCCTTCGGCATCTTTCTTGGCGAGCAACGGCGGCGCCAGATGGAACTTGAGCTTACCGCCGTCTTCGAACTGTGCTTTGAGCTGCGCTTCAAAATCACCCGAAGTGTACAAGCGCGCCACTTCGTACTCGTCTTTGTACGCCATCAGTTTGAATGCATAACGCGCAACCGCAGACGCTAGCGCGGTCTGACCCGGAGTGACCGAATCTTCGGTGCTACGCACTTTATCCACAAGCACACGATAACGATTGGCATAGCTTTGATTCTGGTAATCGCGCAGGTAACTTTGACGACGCGCGATCACTTGATCCAGGTTTTCGCTGATGGCCGAATCATCCAAAACCGCCACTGTGCCGCTGACTTCTGCTTTGAGGCCAGCAGCTGCCTCAACCTTAGCCAAATCAACTGCAGCCATACGGCCCCAGGCGAAAGCCTTCTTATTCATTTCGATTGCGGCGCCATTGAGCTCGACGGCGCGCATCATGGCGTCAAAAGAAATCGGAATCAGGCCCTTCTGCCAGGCATAGCCCATGGTGAACAAATTGGTCGCGATGGCATCACCCATCAGCGCCAGCGCCAAACGGTTTGCATCGATCAACAACGGTTCGCGATCGCCTAAGGTGCTGCGAATCCTCTGCACAATGGCGGCACCGGGGAACTGCAGATCAGGCTGCTTTAAGAACGAACTCGGCATCGCTTCATTGGTGTTAAGCACCACATGCGAGCGATCAGCGCGAATTTTTGACAGCGACCAGTAGTCGTTAACCACAACCATGTCGCAACCGAGCACCAGATCGGCTTCACCGGCAGCAATACGCACCGCGTTTAAATCCGATGGGCTCGCAGCAATGCGCACATGCGTGGTGACCGCGCCACCTTTTTGCGCCAGACCGGTTTGATCCAATACAGAGGCGCCTTTGCTTTCTAAATGCGCGGCCATACCCAGCAAGGCACCGATGGTGACTACGCCCGTACCACCGACGCCAGTGATCAAAATATTCCACGGCTGACTCAAGGTGCTGGCAAATTGCGGTGCCGGCAAATCGTCGAAATTGATGTTCGATGCCGACGGTTTGCGCTTGCGCACCGGTGCATCAATCACACTGACAAAGCTCGGACAGAAGCCCTTAACGCAGGAATAGTCTTTATTACAGCTGGATTGATCGATCGCGCGCTTGCGTCCAAACTCGGTTTCTTTAGGCACAACCGAAACGCAAGCCGATTTTAGCGAGCAATCGCCGCAGCCTTCGCAGACCAGCGAGTTGATCATGACCCGCTTCGGCGGATCGACCATCAATTTGCGCTTACGCCGGCGGCGTTTTTCCGCGGCACAGGTCTGGTCATAAATCAGAATCGACGTACCGGGCACATCGCGCATCATTTTTTGCACGTTATCGAGCTCGGCGCGATCAAAGAACTCGACGCCTTCCGGGAAGATCGAATGATCCGACCATTTTTCGATATCGTCGGAAACTACGACAATTTTCTTCACGCCTTCGGCGCGCATCTGTGCGGCGATATCCGGCACAGTCAGGGTACCGTCGACCGGCTGGCCGCCGGTCATGGCAACCGCATCGTTGTACAGAATCTTGTAGGTGATATTGACCTTGGCCGAGATCGCCTGACGAATCGCCAGCGAGCCCGAATGGAAATACGTACCGTCGCCGAGGTTTTGAAATACGTGTTTGGTTTTAGTAAACGGCGCCTGGCCACACCAGGTTGCGCCTTCGCCACCCATCTGAGTGAAGGTGTCGGTATTGCGGTCCATCCAGGTCACCATGTAATGGCAACCGATGCCTCCGAGTGCGCGCGAACCATCCGGCACCACGGTGCTGGTGTTATGCGGGCAGCCCGAGCAATACGTCGGCACACGCGGGAAATTCGGACGCGGCAATTCGAGTTCTTTTTCTTTTGCTGAAATCCATTTCAGGCGTTGCTCAATGGCATTAGAAGTAAAGAACTTCTGCAAGCGTCCGGCGATCACCCGGGCAATACGTGCCGGGGTTAGCTCAGAGGTGCTCGGCAGGATCCACTCGCCGCCTTCGTTATATTTGCCCACGATGCTCGGACGCACACCGTGGTCCCAGTTGTACATCGCCTCTTTCATTTGCGATTCGATAAAGGCGTGCTTTTCTTCGACCACGATGATGTCTTCCAGACCGCGCGCAAAATTGCGGATGCCAATCGGCTCCAGCGGCCAGGTCATACCAATTTTGTATACGCGAATTCCAATTTCTTCGGCATCACGGCGGCTGATGCCCAGATACTCGAGCGCCTGCAAGACATCCAGATAGCTTTTGCCGGTGGTCACAATACCCAAACGCGCTTTGGGTGAATCGAACACGACCTTATCGATATGGTTCGCCCGCGCGAATGCGTGCGCAGCTTTTACCGCGTACTGGTGCAAACGCATTTCCTGATTGAGCGGCGGATCCGGCCAGCGGATATTCAAACCACCTTCGGGAAGTTCTAACTCTGTGGGGATAATGATGTCGAGCTGATGCGGATTGACATTGACCGACGCTGACGACTCGACCGTTTCGGCAATCGTTTTAAAGCCAACCCAGCGGCCGGTGTAGCGACTCATCGCCCAGCCGAGCATGCCCATGTCGAGGATGTCCTGCACGCCGGCCGGATTCAAAATCGGCATCATCGCGCTAACAAACTCGCCCTCGGAACCGTGCGGCAGCGTCGACGAGCGGCAGGCGTGATCATCACCGGCCATCACCAGAACGCCACCGTGTTTCGAGGTGCCGGCGGCATTAGCGTGCTTAAACACGTCACCGGTGCGGTCAAGGCCCGGGCCTTTGCCGTACCACATGCCGAACACGCCATCGTATTTCGCATCGGGGAATAAATTGGTTTGCTGGCTGCCCCAGACCATGGTCGCGGCCAGGTCTTCATTGAGGCCCGATTTGAATTCGATGCCGGATGCGGCGAGGTGTTTCTTCGCGCGCCACAACTCCAAATCCAATCCACCCAGCGGTGAACCGCGATAGCCGGAAATAAAGCCCGCGGTGTTTAAATCCGCCGCGCGATCACGCATTTGCTGCATCAACGGCAAACGCACCAAGGCTTGCACCCCGGATAAATAAATACGCCCTTCTGAGCGGGTGTATTTATGATCGAGGCTGTATTCGCGATCAATTTCGGCGGCTGGTGTGGACATGGCGACCATTTTCCGGAGACAAAGACCGCTAATTATAGCGCCCGCGGCACAATTTCGCCTTTCTTGCCAGGCTCAGCCCGGATCAAAGGCCCTTGATGAAGCTGAGCGGCGGCTCATATGCCTGCAGATGACCTGCCTGCACGAAAGGCTTAAGCTCATTCATTGCTCCCCATTCAGGAACCGCCAATGAGCTTTTCAACCCTTAAGCATGGCTTGGCTGCCCTCGCTTGCGTGATTACGTTGAGCTTTGCCGCGCCTTTGGCAGCCACCGACCGTATTACCGGTGAGCAGTTCAGCAAGCGATCGGAGGTGTATGCGCCCTCGGCAATGGCCGCGACCTCGCACCCTTTAGCCACGCAAATCGCTTTGGACATCATGAAACAAGGCGGCACGGCGGTCGATGCTGCGATTGCCGCGAATGCGGCCCTGGGCCTGATGGAACCCACCGGCAACGGGATCGGCGGCGATCTATTCGCCATTGTCTGGGATCCGAAAACCCAGAAGCTCTATGGTTATAACGGATCGGGCCGTTCGCCCAAAGCCTTAAGCCTGGCCTGGTTAAAGAAAAACGGCCACAGCAGCATTCCCAGTCACGGTCCCTTGCCCGTGACGGTACCGGGAACCGTGGATGCCTGGTTTGCCCTGCACGATCGCTTTGGATCACTACCCATGCAACGCAATTTGGCGCCGGCCATTGGCTATGCGCGCAATGGACACCCGGTGCACGAAACGATTGCCTACTACTGGGATCGATCAGCGACTTTTTTGAGCAAATTCCCCGGCTTCAAAGAACAATTCACCATCGACGGACGTGCACCGCGCACCGGTGAGCTGTGGCACAACCCGAACCTGGCCAACACCTTAGAAAAAATAGCCCTCGGCGGTCGCGACGCGTTCTACAAAGGCGAAATGGCGCAAGTCATCGACGCGTTCTTTAAAGCCAACGGCGGTTTTCTGAGCGCTGATGACCTGGCCTCGCATAAGGGCGAATGGGTCGATCCCGTGTCGGTCAACTACCGTGGCTACGACGTGTGGGAACTGCCGCCCAATGGCCAGGGCATCGCTGCCCTACAAATGCTGCAAGTTCTGGAGGGCTTTGATTTTTCCAATATCGCCTTCGGTAGCGCCGAACACATCCACTTATTTACCGAGGCCAAGAAGCTGGCGTTTGCCGACCGCGCGCGTTTTTATGCCGATCCAGATTTTTATAAGACACCGGTCAGTGAACTGATCAGTGATGCCTACGCCGACACCCAGCGCGCGCGTATCAATACCGACCGCGCGCAACGCGTTGTTGCGCCGGGCACACCCAAAGCGCTGGATGAGGGCGACACCATTTACATGACCGTGGCCGATAAGGACGGCATGATGGTTTCGCTGATTCAATCGAACTATCGCGGCATGGGTAGCGGCATGGCCGCGCCCGGGCTGGGCTTTATATTTCAGGATCGTGGCGAACAATTTGTACTTAAAGAAGGCCACCCCAACAGCTTTGCCCCCGGCAAGCGCCCGTTCCACACCATCATTCCGGCATTTATCACCAAAGACGGCAAGCCGCATGTCAGCTTCGGCCTGATGGGCGGCGCGATGCAGCCGCAGGGTCACGCGCAGATCGTGATGAATTTGGTCGACTTCGGCATGAACCTGCAGGAAGCCGGCGACGCACCGCGCATTCACCATGACGGATCCAGCGAACCAGCCGGTCAGAATGCCGCCATGACTGACGGCGGCGTGTTGAATCTGGAAACCGGCTTCGCTTACAACGTGATCCGTGAACTAATGCGTCGGGGGCATAAAATCGAATACGCCGACGGCCCCTACGGTGGCTATCAGGCGATTCGCCGGAACAACGAAACCGGTGTATATACTGGGGCTACGGAAAGCCGTAAAGACGGCCAGGCAGCAGGTTACTGATGAACACTGAAACGAAAAAAGATCTCGGTCCGCGGGTGTTTATACCGCCACCCCTGTTTTATCTGGCCGGTTTTATTGGCGGTGTTTTTCTCGATCACAACGCAGCGATCTGGTCGAGTGTACCTTCCCTTGCCGCCGAAATTTTCGGCGCCATCGACATCGCCTTGGGCTTCGCTCTGGTCGGCTGGGGTATGGGTTGGTTTGCGAAAAATAAAACCGGCATCGTGCCGATCTCTCCGGCAAGCAAATTGGTGATGACCGGGCCCTACCGGTTCACCCGTAATCCGATGTATGTCGGCCTTGCTCTGGCGTACATGGGTGGCGTGCTGATAATGCAGAGCGCCTGGGCGCTGATTCTGTTGTTGCCGGTTATGTGGGTGATCCGTTATTACGTGATTGCCCGTGAGGAAAAATATTTACACGCGCTGTTTGGACAAGACTACGTCGACTACTGTTTAAGGGTGCGCCGCTGGTTTTGACCGGTTAATCCGCCGGCACCGTACGGCTGGCGGCCCACTGCCTGAGCGCACTGACTTTTTCGGCCATCAGCACCGAAAGCGGCCGCGTCGCGCGAATCTCACCCAACAAAACCCGCTCGCTCACGGTTTCGTTCGCACCATAAGCAGCGTACAAGGCCGATACCACGGCTTGTTCAATCTCGGCACCGGAAAAACCATCACAGGCTTGCGCCAGCCTGGGCAAATCGAACAATTGCGTGTTGATTTCGCGGCGACGCATATGCAGGTTCAAAATTTCCGCACGTGTGATCAAGTCGGGCAAATCAACAAAGAACACTTCGTCGAACCGGCCTTTGCGCAGGAGCTCGGGCGGCAGCTCGTCGACCGCATTGGCGGTGGCAACCAAAAACACTTTGGACTTTCGTTCGGCCATCCAGGTTAAAAAACTGCCCAGGACTCGTTTGGAAAGGCCGCCATCGCCCCCTGCGCCACCGGCGGCCAGGCCTTTCTCAATTTCATCAATCCACATCACGCACGGGGCTATTTGTTCGCTGGACTCCAGCGCCTCGCGCAAGTTCTTTTCGGTCTCGCCGTGATACATGTTGTACAGCGCACCAAAATCCAAACGCACTAATGGCACATTCAAACCACCGGCAATGGCTTTGGCCGCCAGGCTTTTACCGCAACCTTGCACACCCAGTAACAACACGCCCTTTGGCGAATCCAGCCCCGGCGGCAATTTGCTATCGCCGTTGAATGCCGGCTTGCGCAACTCAACCCAGCGCTTTAAACGATTAAGGCCAGCGACATCGGCAAATTGCGCGGTGTCAAATTCAAAATGTAAGTGCCCGCTCTTATTAATCAGTTCGAATTTGAGCTTGGCCAAACGCGGAATGTCCTCATGACTAATCGCGTTGTCGGCATAAATTAACTGGGTGGCAATACGTCGCGCATCACCCAAGCTTAAACCGCGCAAATTCCTTACTACTGCAGATAATGCCGCCTGATCAATCTCCACACGGCGCCCGCTATTTTCTTTCTGAAATAAGTCAGATTCCTCCTGAACCATTTTCAGCAGCGTATTTTCATCAGGTAAGCGCAAGCGGAAGCGAACCGCCTTGGCTTCCAACTCGGCGGGCAGCTCGATACTCGCCCCGACCAACACCAGGACGTGCTCTTTGCTGTTGCGCCGCTCAACCAGGTCGCGCAGACGTCTAGCCGTCGCAGGCTGCTGCAAATGGCTTTGTATATCCAAAAACAGATAGATACCGCGATCTTGATGCGAGCTGACTTCGCGCAACGCAATTGCCGGGTCCAAAGCACTGAGCGCCTGACTTTCGACATCAAAGTCGATGCGCCGCAAACCCTCGGTAATCGACCAGCGGAACATGGAGCGCCACACCTGCATCAGGGCATGCCGGAACAGCTCTATGACCTGCTGCTCCTCAGTAGTTTCAACCACGATTAGCGGCGTATTGGCCCGAATCAGGGCAACCAAATCCTTAAGCTGGCTCATCCAAAGCGCACTCACTTCTTATCAAAGAAGAAGATAACAGATTGACTGGAGCGGCCGAATACGGCAAAACAGTCTATCGTCGATGTTCTTTCAACGGGGGAGCGCTATGCAAAAGGTGCTGGTTGCCAGTTCGAAGGGGGGTGCGGGCAAAACAACACTCGCCACTAATCTGGCCGCGAGTTTTGCGAATTCGGGTGGGAAAGTGACGTATCTGGATGCCGACCACCAGGGTTCGGGGTCTAGTTGGTGTCAAAAGCGAGTCGATTATGTGCATCCGGTGCTGCCAATTGATGGCACCAAGCGCAACGCACTTAAGCTGGTCCCACACGATTCGGATTACGTGGTTATCGACGGCCCGGCCGGCTCTACGCTTGCCGAGCTCACACCGTTCATTGATGAGGTGGATGCGGTACTGGTGCCGGTCGTACCTTCGGTGATTGATCTGGAAGCAACAGTCAACTTTCTAAATGCTCTGGTTCAGCACCCGCGAATCAAAAAGGGCAAGCTCAAAGTCGCCCTGGTCGGTAATCGATTCAAGCCTTGGACGAATGCGTCGCAGCAGGTCGCCGAACAATTGGAAGCCTGGCCCTACCCGCTTGTAGCGACTCTGCGTGATTCGCAGGCCTATGTCCTGATGGCCTCATTAGGCAAGAGCGTTTTTGACTACCAGTCCGAACAAATCCGCGGCCATCAAGCGGATTGGGCGCCCCTGTTGTCCTGGCTAAAGAAGGTTTGAAATGCGCGAATTGATACTTGTACGCCACGCCCACGCCGAGTCTGCACTACGCGGGCAAGATGATCTGGACCGACCGCTTTCGCTGATTGGCCATGCCGAAGCCGAGTCCGCAGCGGCTTGGTTGAAATCGCAATCATTGATGCCCGATCGGATTCTGTGCTCTAACGCCCGGCGCACACGCGAGACACTCGAGCACGTGATTGAGGCTCTGGGCTTCGTCGAATCCCGCCTAGAACCCAGCATTTACGAGGCAACGCCGGGCACATTAATGCTGTTGGCTGAAGAACATGCACACTGCCCACGTTTGATGATTATCGGTCATAACCCGGGCCTAGAAATGTTCACCGCGCTGTTGCATTCGGGCTCATCCAGCGAATTTCGCGGCATGGCACCTTGCGCCGTCTCCGTTTTGCACACCGCACCCAATGCGATCTTAGAGCCCGGCGCAGGAAAACTGGCAGCATTCTGGTCGCCGTGACCAGCACGCTAGCCCTCGCGGCCAGTGTGTTAACGCTCGCCGCATTGCAACTTGATCCAGCCGCTAGAGTAGTAACGCCTAAGGCAGGCGAAATCGATGCGGATCGCTCGCAAGCACGCTATAAGGTGCGCCTTCTGTTACCGCTTAATGCGGGTGGTGAGTTTCGGAAAATCAGTGGCACCCTGAAGAAAAAGGACAGCGAGCAGTGGCAGATCTCGGTCAAACTCGATGCCCGCGAGATCGACTACATCGGCCCGGACTGGACCGCGCGAATGAGTTATTCGGAGAAATTTCTAGCGGTTGAGTCTCACCCAATCATCCGGTTTCAGTCGGAACCGCTGACCGAAGGAGTTTTGAGCACCGGCGGCGAAGTTAAAGGCAAGCTGACTCTGCGTGGTCAAACCCGCCCGGTTCTGTTCAATTTGGAAGCCCCTACATGCGACAATCCGGGCTATGAATGCCCCTTGCAGGTGAGCGGGCTCGTCAGTCGCCGGGACTTCGGCATGTCCGCTTACCGCATGAGTGTGCGTAATTCAGTTGAGTTCACATTTTCCGTCTGGCTTAAGTCGCCACCCAAAGTACCCTGAATCATGGCTCAAAAACTTGTCCTTGTGCTGCTACTGGCGAGCCTTTGCGCCTGCAGCAGTATCTCGCCGAAGAAATTGGCGTTAGCTGAGCAGATCGCGGTTACGCAACGCGATTACGCCCAAAGCTGCGCTGATGTATCCGCTTGCGCAAATGATTCGCTGTTTCAGGACATGGCGGACCATGCTTTTGCGATCAGCACCCCGGACTCACCCAGACATGAAGTTGTTTTGCTCGAGTCGGGTAGTCACGCGCTCGCCGCGCGCCTCAATTTAATCCGCAGCGCGCAAAAAAGCATCGATATACAGAGCTTTATCTTTGTCGCCGATGACAGCGGCACATTGGTATTGCATGAGCTCATGCGCGCCGCAAAGCGCGGTGTCCGTGTTCGCATTCTGCTCGATCAACTCTATGGTTTATCCGATCCGAATCTGCAGGCCACGCTGACCAGTTATCACCATAATTTTGAGCTGCGTTTGTATAATCCTACCTTCGATGAGGCCCGAACTCAGGGACTGCAGTTTGCAGCCGGCATCCTGTGTTGCTTTAAGCGCTTTAATCAACGGATGCACACCAAGATTGTGCTGGTCGACGATCGGATCGGAATTGTTGGCGGAAGAAATTTTCAAGATCGCTATTTCGACTGGGACCCGGCATTTAATTATCGAGACCGCGACATCGTCATTGCCGGTCCGGCAGCGTCCGATCTGGCGAAGAATTTCGAGCTGTTTTGGCGTGATCCAAAAAGCGTCCCGGCGGAACGCCTGACCGATGTCGCCGAACGCCTTCTGCACTATCAGGGCGCGCCGCAAACCGGTGAACAATATCTGGCTTTACCGTTGTCCGATCGCGCCCGAAGTGCATTAGAGTCAGCGCAGGACAATCAACTGATGCAGCGCATATTCAGTCCGCTGCATCGTTCTGTAGGGGCCGTGTCGTATATGGCGGATGCACCGCAAAAGCACGAGGGCAAACAGCCTGAGCGCCTGGGCGCATCCGCGGCGATGCGCGATGCGGTCGCAGCAGCAGAACACGAAATTATTCTGCAAACACCCTATCTGGTGTTTTCCAGACCAGCGCGAAAATTGTTCAAGCAAATCAGCGCGTCTGAAAACGCGCCGCGTATTCTGGTCTCCAGTAATTCGCTAGCGGCTACCGATGCGTTTCCGGTATACGCGATGTCGCACAAGTATAAACGCACCTATATTCGAACCTATAAGTTTGAAATATATGAGAGCAAGCCGTACCCCGAAGACTCACCAATCGATTTGGCAACCACCGGCGCGTTGGGTGCAGAAGATGCGCTGGAGGCGATCAGGCAACCCATGTTTGGTTCCGGCTCGGCTGGCTCGGCCGGCCCCGAGCTCGACGTGGAACGCTATGGAGTGCGCATCAGCATGCATGCCAAGAGCCTGGTACTTGACCGCAAAACTGCGATTGTAGGCACCCATAATTTCGATCCGCGCTCGGATGACTTCAATACGGAAAGTTTTGTTCTTATTGAAGACCCGGAGTTTGCTGAATTGCTGGCTACACAAATTGAGCGTGACATGTCGGCAAAAAATGCCTGGCGAATAGCACCACGCAAGAAGCCCATTATATTCAGTGGATTGGTCTACAGCCTGGGGAAGATCTCCGAGGCTTTACCGATCCTGGACATTTGGCCGATGTCCTACGCGAGTAGCTACGCATTGAAACCGGGTTGTGAGCCTATGCAACCGGATGACCCTAAGTTTCATGAGTGTTATGAGGACTTAGGTAGCTTTCCACAAACCGGTCTCAGCCTCAAGTCCATTTATACGCGCACCATTAAGGCCTTTGGCTCAGCGCTGACGCCGATTCTCTAAGCCCTGACTTTTGGCATCGTGACTAAAGTTCGGGTGACTTTAGGGCGATTTAGTTTCCCGATGGACTGGCTATGCTGCAGTGGCCAACAAGTAACGGAAATTGATCATGAAAGGCGGGATAACGATTCAACTGTCAGCGAGCGACGTGCAATTGGTCAGGGAGACCCTGAGATCGATGCGCGAAGGCAATAGTCAGCTCCACGAGTCGCAGATCATTGAGTCAGCCAACCAGCTGATTGCTCAGGCCGAGCAAAATGCGGCGCCGGAGTTTGTCAAAGTGAGGCTCGTTGCTCTGCGCAACCTGGTGGCAATGCTCAACGACAATGCCTGGCGTCTGGAGTCAAACGATCGCAAGCATGTTCTCAATGTCGTGGCTTATCTGGGTAATGCTCAGGACCTGATTCCTGATCACATTCCGGTATTTGGTTTTTTCGACGACGCCATTGCGATCGAGCTTTGCCTTCAAGAATTAAGTGCCGAGTTGCTCGCGTACGAAAATTTCTGTGAGTATCGGCATTTTGAGTGTGCAAGACGCAACTTGGATGCGACACAAGTGCATCGGGCGGACTGGTTGCAGAGTCGACGCGATGAGTTGATGGATGGGATTCGACGAAGCCATGAACGCGAAGCTGGCTTTGGTTACGGCACTAGCTCAGGATATGGGCGAAGCAGTTACACTGCAGCTCAACCCTATTGGCGTGCGAACGCCTACTGACACACACTATGCCTGAAGCCAACCCATCGAATTCAATATTCGTTCGAAACACAGACCTAAACGCCCTCAATGTGCACGCGCAAAATACCGCGGTTGCCAATCTGGGCATCTGTTTCACCCAGATCGGTAACGACTTTATTTGCGCCTCAATGCCGGTCGATGAGCGTACCAAACAGCCCTATGGCCTGCTTCATGGTGGCTCGTCGGTGTTGCTAGCCGAAACGCTGGGTAGCGTTGCGGCAAATTTGTGTCTGACCGACCCTGATGCACAGGCGGTAGGCATCGAAATTAATGCCAATCATCTGCGCGCAGTGACTTCAGGTACGGTGATCGGTACCGCGCGGGCAATTCGCGTTGGACGGCAGATTCAAGTTTGGGAAATTCGTATCACGGATGAGCAACAGCGGCTGGTTTGTGTGTCCCGCCTTACTTTGGCTATCAGGCACGCCGAGTAGATTTCGACCCGGAAAGGAAAAGCATTCCCGGTGACGGCCTGCTACCATTGATCGGTCTGCTGAAGCATTGATATTCATGACTGAACCCGCAAACATTTCCGCACCCCACATGCGGCGAGCGTTCCGCTATTGCTGGCGCATCCCGGTGCTATTGATGTACCTGGCCATTGCTTTGCCGCTGGTGATGATTATCGTTGGCACTCCCATCGGAAATGCCGGCTCCGTAAGGCATGGCCTGCGCGCGGCGACCATTGAGCGTTTTTCGCGCGGATTAATGCGCGTGTTTGGCTTTAAGGTTGTGCGCTACGGTACGCCGTTAAATGGCAGTGTGATGTTTGTAGCTAACCATGTCAGCTGGATCGATATCGTATCGCTGCACTCTCAGAAGTGGATGGGTTTTGTCGCCAAACACGAAATTTCCCGTTGGCCCTTTGTCGGTTGGCTGGCGACGATTGGTGGCACGATCTACCACAAACGTGGCGATAACGAATCGCTCAATGGCGTTATGGGCGTCATGCTTGAGCGACTTCGCGAAGACCGGGCTATCGGAGTGTTTCCAGAGGGTCGTACGACCAATGGCAAGGCACTGGGAACCTTCCACGCACGAATCTTCCAACCCGCGGTGTTGGCTAGTATTCCGGCGCAGCCGGTCGCGCTGAAATATGGGCACCAGGCCTGTGCACAAACGATCGTCGCGTTTGCTGAGCGCGAAAGCTTTGTCGGTAATTTTTTGCGTTTATTAGGTGAGCCTTCGCGTGTTTGCGAGGTGCATTTTCTTGAACCAATTGCGGCCAGCGACGATGGGCGGCGAAAAATGGCGGAGTATTGCCGGAATAAAATTCACGAAGCGATGACCGTGACGCGCTAGAATGGGTCTCATGCGCATGACCCCGAGTAAATTTAAGCCGCCATTTTTATTGCGAAATGCCCATGTACAAACGGTTCTAGCCGGCAGTACTTTTCGGCGCAAGGCGGGTGAATCACGACTTAAGCGCTCTGCCGCCGACATTCAACCGCAGACATTAACCCTGGCCGACGGTGTTCGCCTGCAGGGCTATATGTACACACCAAAGAACGTTGCGGCCAAAGCCTTAGTGGTGCTGGTGCATGGTTGGGAGGGTAGTCACGAATCGAGCTATATTCGTCACGCCAGCGCCGAACTCATCGGAAAAGGCTTTGGCGTGTTTCAGCTTAATTTGCGCGATCACGGCGAAAGCCACCATCTGAACGCGGATATATTCCACTCCTGCCGAATTGATGAAGTGGTTGAGGCGTTTGTGCAGATTGCGCACAAGTATCCCGGCCTTCCTCTGGGTGCCCTGGGTTTTTCGCTCGGAGGTAACTTTGTTTTGCGTGTCGCCCTGCGTGCGCCCGCACATGGTTTACGCTTGCAGCACGCGGCAGCCATCTGCCCGGTCCTCGACGGCGCCAGTGGATTGCGCGCATTGGAATCAGGCATCGGCTTATACCATTGGTATTTCATGCAGAAGTGGCGCCGATCGCTGCGCAAAAAGCGCGAACTGTTCCCCGATCAGCACAACTTCAATGAGGATGTTCTAGATCTCGATATGCGTGCGCTAACGGCCTGGCTGGTGGAACGGCATACCGCATTTACCAGTCTTCAGGACTATTTCGAAGGCTATTCGATAGGCGGTGAGCGGCTGCGGGAGCTCCAGGTCCCGGTAAGCATCTTGACCGCCGCGGACGACCCGGTCATCCCGGTGGAAGATTTCCACAAGTTGTCACTACCGGAGCACTGCCATTTGGAAATAAGCCCATACGGGGGGCATTGCGGCTTCGTTGAGGCACTCCACACCAGTAGCTTTGCCGAACTGTGGGCGGTGAGTCGCCTGGAGGCGGCCCTACTTTTGAGCCCGATTTCGGCGAAATAGACCAGAACAGGCTAAAATGGGGGTTTGCCTCATTGAGTACAGTTCATGCAAGCAGCGATCTTCGAGTTTCTTCGCCTCGGCAATATCGGCGCCGCGCTCACGCGCGCTCAACAATGGGTTGTCGAAGCCCCGGATAATGCCGATGCGTACCACGCGCTGGCGCTTTGCTTGCAGCGTAACGACCATTTTGAACCGGCTTACGAAGCAATCGACAAGGCCATCGCGCTCACACCCGATCGCGCCGAGTTCCTAGTCACTCGAGCTAGCCTGTCATTGAATCAGCGCGAAGTTGATCTGGCCCGGAAGAACTTCGAAGAAGCGATCAAGCTCGACCCCAATCAGTTGCCGGCGTATTTGTCGTTGGTGCATATCGCGATCACCCGCAGCGATCTGGAAGAGGCCGAACGCCAACTCACGCTCGCTCGTCGGGTTGATGCCAATCACCCGAGAATCCTCATCGCCGAGGGCATGCTGAGTGAAGCCAAGGGTGACAAAGATGCAGCGCTTGCGAAATACACTGCGGCGGTAGAGGCAGATCCAAGCGACGTCCTCGCCTTATCGACAATGGGTATGGCGTTCATGAAGGGGGGGCAATATGCTTTCGCAGAGCAATCGCTGGCGCGCGCCCTGAGTCTGCGTCCAAATGCCATGGAACTGCGCTCCGCTCGAGCTGCGGCGCTGCGCCGACTCAACCGGATTCCAGAAGCGCTAGAAGAAACTAAGATTCTGGCCGATGCAAATCCTGACAATCTGCCCTTGCTACTAGCTCACGCTGAAATGCTCGGGATGGGCGATCAACTGCAGGCAGCATTAGACACCTGCAGCGCCTTATTGAAAAAAGAGCCTAACTTTATTGCCGCGCTGGAGCTGTCTGTAAATCTGCTTTTTGCGGTGAATCAGGGCGACCGCGCATTGGAATTGGTTGATCTGCATCTCGATCGCCACCCGCAACACGATAAGGTTTGGCAAATGCGCCTATCGATGTCTGATCCAATGGAAATCGGACCGACTCTAGACCGCTGGCAATCGAAGATGCCAGCCGGTGGAGGTTGGCGCGAATCACGCGCGGTGTTCGCTGAGCGCGATAACGAATTAGAGGCTGCTGAGAAATGGGCAGATGAGGCGCTGGAATTAACTCCGGCGCTGCCCTACGCTCAGTACGTTAAATTACGCGCAGAACTTCGCAGCGAACCTGCCAAAGCGCTTGAGCGACTGAATTACATGGCACAGTTCGCCTCCTCTGCCAGCGCTGCGCAGCAAGTTCTGGCCTGGCGCGCCTTAGCCAATCATCGCTGCGGCAATTACGCCGATGCATTTAATGACTGGCAAAAAGGCCTGCCCCTCCGTAATAGCGGAGCACCATTGCCGCGCCCGATGGACGAACGGGCAGATAACCCAAGTGATGCCAATGGCGTGTTTCTGTGGGGATTGCCGGGCAGTCGAGTCGAACGACTTGCGGCAATTTTGTCGGAATCCAATGAACCGACTTTGCTGGCAGATCGGATCAATGGCATGGGCCGTGATGATGGCTTCGGCCGTCTGCGGCGTAAGCCGAGCGATGCGGCGGCGGGTTCCGGCGAACGCTGGCAAGCCGCTCTGGCTAAGCACAACCTTAAACCCGACGAAGTTATCGACTGGTTGCCGCATTGGGATTTCTGGACCCACTCGGCACTAGCAAACTCAATGTTTCTGGTTGCAATTCGTGATCCGCGCGACTTGCTGATCAATTGGCTTGGCTTCGGCAGCTCCGTCGGCTATGCCTATCCCGGAGCTGATAGTGCGGCACGCTGGTTAAATCTCGAACTGCAGCAGTTGGTCAGAGCGCAGGCTGAACACCCCAAGTCCATCCATCTATTTGCTACCGATGCCCTAGACCACGACGCCGATGCCTTGTGTTCCGTATTACAACGTGTGCTCGGCAGCCGGGCAAACTACCGAGCAGACCGAGCCAGGGCGATGGGTTTTTCTCTGGGTCAAACCGAGTCGGACTTTAAATCCGGACAGTGGCGTAATTACCGCGATCTGCTCGGTGATGCTTTTGCCCAGCTCAGCGATATCGCGCAGAAACTGGGCTACAGCGCCGACTAGTCAGGTGCGCCGCGCCAATACGGGCGACTCACAAGTATCCGCAAAGCGCGGCCAGCAATATGGCCGCGCCAAAGATGATCCGGTAGATCGCGAACACGGTAAATCGGTGGCTCTGCAAAAACTGCATCAACCAGCGCACCGATAAAAACCCGGCCAGGACGCTGGCAAGAAAAGCGACCGCTAATTCAGGAAAACTTTCCGCAGGAGCACTCGGGTTGAGCCACCATTCCAGCGCGGCAAATCCGGTGGCGGCAAACATCGTAGGTATCCCCAGCAAGAAAACGAACTCAGCCGCCTTTGCGCGATTGCCAAGCCCTGCCAGCAGTGCAGCAAAAATGGCCGCGGCAGAACGCGACGTACCGGGAAATATTCCGGCAATCACTTGAGCAATGCCCACCCACACCGCAACCTGCCACGAAATTGCGACAACGGCCGATTCCACCCGTGCGCGTTGCTCAATAAGCAACATCAACACACCACCGATCACTAAGGCCCACGCAATCGGAGTCAATGACTCCGGCAGTTCCCAGCCCATCAGCCGCACCGGTATACCCACGACGGCAGTCGTAGCAAAGGCCAGACCCAGCTTGAATACATAGTCACGTACCGCCAGGTCAGAAAACACCTGACGAAAAGACAGCAGGCGCTGGCGGAATACCAGCGTTACGGCCAAGATCGCCCCGGCCTGAATCGCGATATTAAAAAAATCGCTGCGTCGGCCCAGCCAATGTTGGGCAATGAGTAAATGGCCGGTGCTGGAAATCGGCAGAAACTCAGTCAGGCCTTCAATCAGGCCCAGAATAAACGCGGTCAGCACCGTCTAGTACTCCGTGGATCACGAGCGCCACAGCATACGTTAACCGGTGAAATTCTGCGATTAACTGCGGCACGCTGCCATCACTTACGGTCAATGCCCTATATTAGTGCAATAGATTATTTACGACGCCCTTACTGGTGCATGTATCAGAGAATAGAAATATTAAAGCTAATCTTTTCATGCATTTACCGATTTCAATTAATTGGCACGATTATTGCTATAGAGTAAGTAATATTCCAACGATCGGAGTTCCCGTGTCTTACGAAAACGTACAAAAGCTCATCGCCACCCACAATATCGAGTTTATCGATCTGCGCTTTGCCGACATGCGGGGTGTCCAGCATCACGTCAGCTACCCGGCCAGCATTGTTGAGCCGAGCTTATTCGAAGAAGGCAAGATGTTCGATGGTAGTTCAATTACCGGCTGGAAGGGCATTAATGACTCCGACATGGTTTTGCTACCGGATCCGGCAACCGCATTTGTTGACCCGTTCTATGCCGACCCGACCCTGGTGATGACCTGCGACGTGCTTGAGCCATCAACCATGCAAGGCTACAGCCGCTGCCCGCGTGGCGTGGCGCACCGGGCAGAAGCGTACCTCAAGGCCAGCGGCATTGCCGATGCGGCCTTTTTCGGGCCCGAGCCGGAATTTTTTATCTTTGATGGTGTGCGTTGGGCCAATGAAATGGGCAATACCTTCTTTAAGATCGAATCTGAAGAAGCCGCGTGGTCGAGCGCGAAAAAATATGATGGCGCCAATTCGGGTTATCGCCCGACGGTAAAGGGCGGCTACTTCCCGGTTCCACCGACCGACACCTTGCACGACATCCGCGCTGAAATGTGCAAAGTACTGACTCAGGTGGGTCAGGAAGTCGAGATTCATCACCACGAAGTGGCCAATGCCGGACAGTGCGAAATCGGCACCCGCTTTAATTCCCTGGTGCGCAAGTCCGACGAACTACTGACGATGAAGTATGTAATCCGTAACGTCGCACATCGCAACGGCAAAACCGCGACATTTATGCCCAAGCCAATGGTTGGCGACAACGGCTCCGGTATGCACGTACACCAGAGCCTGGCGAAAAACGGCACCAATTTATTCACCGGTGACGGCTACGGTGGATTGAGTCAAATGGCTCTGTGGTACATCGGCGGTATTTTCAAACACGCTCGCGCGATCAATGCATTCGCTAATGCGTCAACCAACAGCTACAAACGTCTGGTTCCGGGATTTGAGGCACCGGTAATGCTGGCCTATTCGGCACGCAATCGTTCGGCAAGCTGCCGCATTCCGTTTGTGTCGAACCCGAAAGCGCGCCGGATCGAAATGCGCTTTCCGGATCCGATGCAGTCGGGCTATTTGGTATTTACCGCACTGATGATGGCTGGTCTGGACGGTATCAAGAACAAGATCGATCCGGGCGCGCCGGCTGACAAGGATCTGTATGACTTGCCGCCAGAGGAAGAAAAACTGATCCCAACCGTATGCCATTCGCTCGACCAGGCGCTGGACGCACTGGATAAGGACCGTGAGTTCCTCAAAGTCGGCGGCGTGATGAGCGATGACTTCATTGATGGTTACATCAACATGAAAATGGCTGAAGTAACCAAATTCCGCGCGGCAACCCATCCGCTGGAATACTCAATGTATTACGCGCTGTAGTCGTTAATAAAGAGTCAGGTACTAAAAAGGCCCGCATCGCGGGCCTTTTTTATTTCGATGACACCCAGAGGTTTTCCACCATTTTCAGTGCACCGCGATACTTACCCAACGGCACCGCCTCGACCACCTTTAGATCATCCGCGTCGGTAGATCGACGATCCGGAAACGGCATCATCTTGCCTTCAGAACTGACAATGGCGCAGACCTGAGGACAGGCAGCATTATCTCCGTGTGCGGTGACTACGGCAATTTCGTTATTCTTTAAGCGCACAAAGCTGCCCGGCGGATTAATGCCAATGCATTTGATCAACTGCATAATTAGTTGCCCGTCGACTTGCTTGTCACGCTCCATGTACAAATCACGCAATACTTTGCTGCAGTGCGTAGCATCACGATAGGCCCGCGGCCGGATTATCGTGCAAAACACATCGGCCAGACCCAATATTCTTGCGCCAAGCTTTAAATTCTCACCTGTCAATTTGGCCGGATAGCCCTTGCCGTCAGGCCGCTCATGATGATGCAAGACGGCGTCTAACCAGATTTCGTCTTTCACGCCGGCGCTGCGCAAAAAGTGGGTCGCCTGCTCGGGATGCTGCTGCATCAATGTACGCTGTGCAGGCGTCAGCGGTCCGAGCTGTTTGTTGAACTGAATTTGCAGAGGGCCCAGAGCCACGTCATAAGTCAGCGCCGCGCTGGTAATGGAGATGCGTTCTTCCATGCTCAGCCCGCTTGCGCGTGCCAGCAAGTAGCACACCAGGCCGGCATGTAGCTGGCGCGAGGCAAACAAATCTTCGTAGACATCGAGCTGTAATGAAGCCAGGGCTTCGTCGACGTGCTCTTCGGCCAGGTCTTTAATCGCGTTCGCCATTTCGTGCACAAAGCCGGTGATCTGGGTAGATCGCTCTTCTAATAAGGAGTTATGCAAGAACTGAAGATCGCCGCGCAAATTGCGAATCCGGTGAAACGCCGGCATACTCGGATCACGGTTCTTCACCGACAGCTTCATCAGCCCCGACGCAACGCCCGAGGTGGTACCGGTGCCACCTGCTGAGTGCACATAGCCAGTCATCAAAATTTTGCGTAATTGGACGTCGTCCTTGATGACCTGCCCGCGGGTCAGCAACAGCATGCCTGTCGCATCCCAAATTGAATAGGGGATCGGCTCGTCGAGTTTTACTTCAGTTCCCGATACGCGACGCAATTTTTTAGCTCCCTGTAGGTTGGCCCACCCAACCGGCAATTTTTGAGCTTCCGTCGGAAAAACGGCCGCTCATAGAACTTACGGCCAAAACGCCTCGGCCTTTAGACTGAGATCAATTTCCATTGAACCAGAACCGGGGAACAATTGCATCAAGCACCGGCCAGAACAGGCTGGCCCGGCTTCAGGGCTGATGTCCACGGGCTAGGTACTCCAGGCTGCGCATCTCATTCAGGCGAGATGCGGCGCGTTGCCACTCCAAACCGAACTTGGTGCCCGTGTACAGCAATCCAGGTTGCGCGGCAGCACTGATGATCAGATTGACGTTATGGTCGTACAGCGCATCAATCAGATAGACCAAGCGCCGAATCGCATCAGGCGGCTGATCATCAAGAATTGGCACATCCGATAGCACCACGGTATGGAAATCGCGAGCGATCTCGACAAAGTCGGCACTGGAGCGCGCAGTTCTGCATGCGGTATCAAAACTAATCCACAGCAGTCCCTCGCTCAAGGCGATGCACGGAATTTCGCGGCCATTAATCTCAAGCCCGACCTGACGTTGCAATCCAATCGCCAGGCGCTCCACGTGAGCCTCAATGGCGCTGTTCGCCTGAGCACCAAGCGGTGTCAGATACGTCTCGGCGGAGGTTAACTGGCGCAAGCGATAATCGTTCGGGCTCTCAAGTGCGTGCACGACACAATGCCGATGCAATAGATCAATTGCCGGCAAAAACCGAGCGCGTTGCAAACCATCTTTATACAGATTTTCCGGCGGAATATTCGAAGTGGTTACCAATACGACACCGCGAATAAACAACTGGTCGAGCAGTCGACCCAGAATCATCGCATCGGCGATATCGGCGACGAAAAACTCGTCCAAAACCAATACACGCGAGTTCTGCGCAATTTGGCTGGCGACCAAAGCAACCGTATCGCTTTGACCCGAGTGCGTCTTCATCTGAGTATGTAAGTCCACCATAAAACGGTGAAAGTGCTTACGGATAATGCGCACATCAGGCAAAGATTCAATCAAGACTTCGGTCATAAGGGTTTTCCCGCGACCGACGCTACCCCATAAATACAAGCCTTGTGGTGCGTGCGCGCCGCGCAAACGCAGCCACCAGCGCCGAAGTGGTCCGACTACGGTCCGATTAACGAAGGCCGCATGAATTCGATCTAATTCGGCCACCGCCAGCACTTGCGCCGGATCGCGAATCCAACCCTTGCGCGCAACTGCTTCGGCGTAAATTTGCGACGGCGTTCGGTGCTGTACTGACATGCGCCGCGCTTATGCTGCTGGCGGTTGCGGCAGATGCTTTTTGATGCCGTTCTTCAGGGCGCCGCGCAAATCCATTAATCGACGATGGAAAAAATGACCGGTCTGCGGCATGCGTACCAAGGTCATGTCTTCTACATCCAGAGATTCCAGCCATTCATAAACTCTAGCACCGGATATCACTTCGTCTTCGTCGCCCTGGATAACCAACCACGGACTATTAGGTGAGGGCACCCCATCAAAGTCACGAAACCCGACGGGCGGTGCGATTGAAATCATAAACTTAACCGGCAGTTGTCGCGCCGCACGCAAGCTTACCCAGGCACCGAATGAAAAGCCGGCCAGCCACAGCTGAGCGCCTGGATTTTGCTTTGCAGCCCATTCGGCTACTGCAATTAAATCCAGCGTTTCGCCACGACCTTCATCGTAAACCCCATCAGACGCACCCACGCCACGGAAGTTGAAGCGAACGACACGAACGCCGCACTCGCGTAAAGCACGCGCAGTCATCGTGACCACTTTATTGTGCATGCTGCCGCCATCAGGCGGATGGGGGTGAGACACGATGGCAACAACGGGCTGTGCCGAATGCTCGGGCAAATCAATCGCCAACTCAATCCGACCCGCGGGGCCGTTGAGCATCATCGTGCCCGACTCGTTTGGAAAGGGCTGAACGTTTTTCATGGGCGCTAGTGTAGTCCTTTTCCTCAGAAACGGTTACAGCTGCAAATCCACAACTAAGGGATCATGGTCAGATGAACGCCAAGGCCCGGGCTGCGTACTATTGCTGTATTCAAAGTCACTGAGTTCGTCAGCATTAATATGCCACTTATACGCACCTACTAAGTACTTGTGCGCACTATGCGACAGCAGCACGTGATCAAGCCGACCGGCCTCAGCATTAAACACATAAGAGTAAACATCCGATGTAACGGAGAACGCATCGCGCCAGCCATGTTGTTTCAGCCACTGCAGTGGATCTTCCATCGCGTAGGCATTCAAATCACCCATGATTATGCGCAAATCACTACCGCTGCGCGTCGGATCACTGGCCAACCACTCACTTAAGCGCTGCGCCGACTCCAGGCGCGAGGCGTTAAAGCAGGACTGTCCGTCGTTTTTATCCTGGTCGGGGCCCTGTGCATCCGCACAACTACCTTTGGATTTAAAGTGATTGGCGGCAACCGTAAATACAACACCCTTTTTCGAGCGAAAGCTCTGGGCAATAGGCGGTCGCGATTTTCCATCAAATACGCCACCGAGCAGGAGCCCTGCATTGCCCTGCGTACTTACCCTGTCCTTACGGAATATCATCGCTACCGCGATGCTGTCATTGCCGGGCTTAGACGGTACCGAAAGCCCGGTCCACACGTTACCGCGCACCCCTTTATTGAGTGCGGCAAGTAAATCGTCCTGTGCACTCGACTCTTGGTCATAGTCGTTTTCAATCTCCTGCAAGGCGATGATGTCCGGATCCAACAGACTGACGACTTCAACATGCTTGTCTAGTTGGCGCTGGTACTCCTGCGCATCTGCAGCGCCGCGCTCAGTAGGAAATCCACCGCCCCGGCCGTCGCCATTGAATAAATTGAGCAGATTCAGACTCATCAATCGCAGCGTCGATGGTGTGCGCGGCGGTGCAGACGGACGCTCGGCCTGAGTGAACTTACCAGGTGCGTCGGTCAGTTGAAGACGATAGTATCCGTGGCGCTGATCGATGATGCCCTGAACCTGCTCTATGACCGTTCCGGTTCGATAGGGATTTTCTGCATCGATCGCCGTGGGCAAGTACCAAATTTTCTTTGGATTTTGCGCGTTGCGCGCATCGTCAATAATAATTCGGCGCCGCTCATTTTCTTTGGCCAAACGACGCGCTTCCACGCCGGGCTCAACGATGTCCGTTGGAACAAACAGACGACCGTCAAAACTAACTACCAACTCACCAAAGCGACGCAAATTATGGGTACCGGAAATTGTTAGCGGCGATTGAATCGCAACACGCATACCTTCCAGCGACTCCCAACTTTCAACCCGAACCGGAGCCGTACTGAGCAATACCGGATTCGGTAACGGCGCCTGACCGATTGAATTCATTGCGATTGGCTCCAGCGCGGTCAGGCTGCTTGCAACATCGCCCAATTCGGCAACCACGCCAGTAATCTCGACAAGCTCACCGAGCCGAATACGCGGCTCCTGAGACCTATCGTGTTGCACGAATATTGCATCGGAAGTGGCGCGATGCCTATCGGGTATTTCGCTTTGAAGAAAAAAGCCATTCAAGCCACCCACAAAATTGGCGCTAACTACGCCACGCACTCGAACGGACTGGCCTAGCAGCGGGCTAATATCGCCCTTGCCCTGCACTTGAGCAATCGTTTTGGACGGATAAATTACTTGTGCCGGGGCGTCGCCTGTAGCCTCGGCACCGCCGCGACCAGAGTCGCTCGGCAGGCAGGCCGAAAGTGTCGTAAAACACACAAAGGCAATGCTTATTTGACATTTCATTTATTCACTCCAAAACGCAAAACGCCGCCCGACGGCGGCGTTTGTCCGCAAGCGCGTCCGGCTTACTTGAGATTATCCAGCATGTATTGGACCGCCGCACGTACTTGCTCATCGTTCAACGACGCGTTGCCGCCACGAGCCGGCATAACGCCTTCTTCCGGACCGTCGTAGCCTTCAATCGCATGTTTTACCAAAGTATCGAGGCCAACCCCGGTACGGCCAGCCCAGGCCGCTTTGGTCATCAACGGAGCACCGCCGGCGCCACTGTTATGGCAGGCCCCGCACAAATTCGCGAAAATTACCGTGCCATCGAGCGTCCCGCCGTAGGCGACAACACCTTTGGCTGCTTCGGCGGCCAGGCGCTGCGCCTCTTGCGCTGCCGCCATGCCGGTATCGCCGGCATAGACTGCACCGACCGGCGCGATGCGCTCAACTTTGCGCTGCTGTGCCGATTCATTGGGCTCAATTTCTTGTTGGCTGTTAAACCACAATCCAAGTAGGATCAGGGCGACCATAATGCCGAACAAGATGGCGATGACCTGAGAAAAGTGTTTTAAGAATACGAGATCGTGATTACGCAAGGGGCACCTAGTCCTAGCTGAACTTAAGCATTTCGCTGGGCTGGCATTATATCGGTCTTGAGGCCCTTGGCAAAAGCATTCTTGTCCGGAAAGCTGCTTTTGCGGGAATTCTGGGGCCGGATGTTCGAACTTGAGCGCTGCGCCTTCGGCTGATTTGGCCAGTGGCAGGGGCTAAAAGATCGAAAAGCCGGTGCGCTGCGTCAGCATGGCCAGCGCTTTCATACCCACCAAAGAATTGCCCGACGGGCCCAGAGCGGGTGACCAGACGCAAACCGCGAACTTGCCCGGAAGCACCGCAAGAATGCCACCACCGACCCCGCTCTTGGCGGCCAGACCGATTCGATACGCAAATTCACCGGCAGCGTCGTAGGTTCCGCAGGTCAGCATCAGTGCATTGATGTGCTTACTTTGCTGCAGGCTCAGGGCGCGATTGCCATTGAGCTCAATGCCACCATTGGCCAGGCAATATCCGGCCTTAGCGACTTCCACACAATTCATCGCAATTGAGCAGTGGTGAAAATACGCGTCAAGAACCACCGCCGGGTCATGCTTGAGGTTACCGAAGCTTTTAATAAACCAGGCCATCGCAGTATTGCGAAAACCAGTTGCTTGCTCGCCGGCGGCCACTTCGTAGTCGAAATCGATCGTCGGCGACTGCGCCAGCTTGCGAATTGCGCCGATGACACTTTGTTTGGCATCCGGCAGGTGATCAAGGATCACATCGGTTACGACCAGAGCCCCGGCGTTGATGAACGGATTGCGCGGAATGCCCCGCTCATTTTCCAGCTGGACCAGCGAATTAAACTTTGAGCCCGACGGCTCCTTGCCCACGCGTTGCCACAGGCGATCGTCAAAATGCTGCATGGCGACCGCCAGAGTCCATACTTTGCTCATCGACTGAATCGAAAAACGCTCAATGGCGTCGCCCGCTTGATAGATCGTTCCATCAACGCTTATCAAGGCCATACCCAGCTTTTGCGCGCTGATACGCGCCAGCGGCGGAATGTAACTGGCGACCTCACCCTGACCCAGCTGCGGACCCAGAGACTCGACAATCTCTTCGAGCAAACTTTGATAATCCATCAACATTCCAGCGCGCAAGAATCCACAATCATATATCGGCGGCGGCGCACAAAATTAAATTCGAGCATTTGCGCTCTTAGAGCCGCTGATTTAACGCATCGAACAATCCGCCCAGGCGCCGCTCCTGATAGGCCAGGCACGCACCAACCACTTCATCGCTAGCGTATAGCTTGAGGCTCGACTTGGCACGCGTGAGTGCGGTGTACAGTAACTGTCGCGAGTGCAATGCGTGCTGGGGCTCAGGCGGCAACACGATGGTTACCTGCTGATATTCCGAGCCCTGCGATTTATGCACAGTTAGCGCAAAAGCGGACTCGTGCGGTGGCAAGTCATCCACGCTGAAGCTTCTGACATCGGATTCACAGCGGAAGTAAACACGCAGCGCGCCATCGGCGTCGGCTAGACACAATCCGATATCGCCGTTAAATAGACCCCGGTTGGCATCGTTGCTGCGCACCATCACACGGCGTCCGGGGTACCACAGCTGCTGGGCCGGCAATTGCTGGTGCAGTTTGATCTGGCTCTCAATAGCGCGATTAATCGAATGACTGCCCCAAGGCCCGTGGCGTACGCTGCATAAAATGGATTGATCGTTAAGGCTGCGCAATGCCGCAAACGCTTCGGACTCACCGGATGCATTCACGACAAATTCGCCGCGGCAAATTTGCTGCGCTGAATCGTTAATCATTTCACGCAGATCCACCGCATCCGGTGCCATGCACCATTGAATCGTTGAATCTGCAGCTGCTTGTCTGAAGGCACTCAAATCACCGGCCCGACACGCAGCAAATAGCGTCTGCAACGCCCGATCACTGCGGTGAATTGTGCTTAGCTCAGCGACCGCCGACTTTGCCTTAGCCTGCAGCGCGCGCTGCAAGTCGGCCAAAGGCGAACCAGCCGATATCGCGCTGAGCTGATCCGGATCACCAACGACCAACAACTGGCACTCCCGTGCGCACGATTGCAGCAGGGCGCGAAAATGCCCCAGATCGATCATGGATGCTTCATCAACAACGATCAGATCAAAAGGAAGGGTCTCTATTGACCCCGAAGCCAAGCCTCCACGAATGCGTTGGCCGAGAAGACGATGCAACGTCTGCGCGCGAAGTTCCCGGAGCGTGTGCAAATGCGGCTGCCATCGCGCGTTTAGATGTTGCGCCAGCAAATCCGCCCCCGCACTAATCGCTTCGGCCATACGTTGCGCTGCCTTGCCGGTTGGTGCCGCAAGGGCAATACGCAATGGCTGATCTGCCTGCTGCAATATCTGCAATAGATAACGCAAAATCAGGCTGGTCTTTCCGGTTCCCGGCCCGCCCGTAAGTAAGAATAATTTATGTGCAACCGCAGCCTGCAGCGCCTGCGCTTGATCGGCTGAGCAGCCTTGCAATAATTCGGCATCGAGTGCACTGCCGGGGATTGCATCCACGCAACGTGCACTTATCTGATCTGCAATAAATTGTTCGTGATCAAAATTTCGGCGCAAAAATAATCGTTGCCGCGCATCAATCACCATGGCTGCCGCACTGCCCTCGTCGCCAAGCCATTTGCCCGTAAGTTCACGACGCAGCGCCTGCACATCCAGACCCGCGGCATGCTGTTGAATGAATGTTGCATCGGCTAAATCAATACAGGCATGGCCATTGGCCTCTGCGGCCAGACACAGAGCAGCCAAATGCCCGAGCACGCCCGAGCCACTATGCGTGCGGACCAATTCGGCCAGCGCCCGGTCCACTTCGCGCAATGTCAGCTCAGAGTGCATGCTCAGCCTCCGATAGCCAGATGCGCGCGGCTTTGATGAGTTCGGGCGGAAACTGCAGCTCGCTTAAACCCAGGCCATCGGCCAGACCAAAACCACGTACAAACAAGTAATAGGCACCGCCAAGTTGCTGCTCCACGCAATAGCCGGTGATCCGCCGCTGCAGAAATCGATCCAAGGCCAGGCAGTACAGGAAGGCTTGAAAACCATAGGCATGTTTGTGCATTTCCCGCGCCAAATTCTCGGGGCGATAATCCTGAGCCCGGGAACCTAACCAGTTACTTTTGTAATCGAGAATGTAATAACGCCCGGCGTGTCGAAACACCAAGTCAATCGCACCATTAAAATAACCTGCAAGATCACTTTGATTGACATGCTCAGGGATTAAGTCGTCCCAACCATACTGTTTGCACAACGCGCGTAATCCAGCCAAATTGCGCCGGCTTAACTTAAACTCAAAACGCATCTCAGCCACACGATCGCTGAGAGCCAGCTTCTCAAGACTCACACCGCAGGGCAAGGCACATTGCAAATTGCGACGCAGCATATGCGCAATTGCGTCGATCACTTCAGCGCTATCACTACCCTCGGCAATACCGAACAGCAGTAACGCATTCCGGATCAATGCGGTCAGCTCTGCCGGACTTTGGCAACCACGCTCGTGCTCAAAAATGTAATGGACCGCATTACCAAACACGGTGCCCTTGATATTCGAAAGGGTCTGCAACTCCAAATGCACTTCATCGCGATCATCAATGAGCAGCGGCTCGGCATCGAGCTCGTCGCCAGCCGGCGCAAACTCGAAGCGATGCGCATGCCCCATTACCGAACTAAAACTGCATCGTCCAACGCCCAACGGCGTGTACGGCAATTCACGAACGCTAATCGGGCGCACAATCTCAGCGGATGAAATACTTTCTCTCTGGCGATCAGCCGCATCAGAATCGATCACGGTAAGCTGCGCAAGATCTTGCTCAGCCGGCAATTCACCAACGCACAATTCAGCCAGTACCTGTGCCAGATCACGCCCGGCGCCATCAGAGCGTACGTAGTCACCGACATTGATAAAAACATGGCTCGCCAATTTTGCACGGGTAATCGCCACGTAGGCCAGGCGGGTGTTTTCCTGACGCTTTTCGTGCGCTTCGCGCGCCTGACTATCGGCCAACTCAGAACTGCCCAGATCAATGCACAGCTGGCCAGCATCATCGTGATACAAAGGAAACTGAAACCCGCGTCCGGCCGCAGAGTTCGCTTCAGGCAGGAACGGTATAAATACGAAAGGAAACTGCAGGCCCTTGGCCGCATGAATGGTCAGTAAGCGCACGCCGGGTTGATCGCTTTCCATTCGAAGGTCGCTGGATTCCTCATCGTCTACTTCGGCGCTGGTCATTTGCCACTGTCGGGCCAGATGCAACACCAGCTGGTCAAAACCCAAACCCTGCGCCGCTTTCGATTGTAATAACTCGGCTAAATGGCGCAGATCAGTCATCGCCCGTTCGCCATATTCAAATGGCAACAAGTTTGGGGCACAGTGCAGCAGCACTTGTTCAATAACCGCGCAGATTCCCTGTTGCGCGAGTTGCTGATGCCAAACACGACAATGTTGGCGCCAGATATCGAGGCCGGCCACCGCTTCACCCCGTGCCGCGCATTGCAGCTGCGCCAGCTCGCCTCCGACGCAGCGCGTGGCAAATGCGGCGCGAACCAAAGACTCGTCGTGGGCCGAGTCGATCGCCTGCAGGATTCGCCGCAACTCTTCAGCCCATTTGCTGCTGTACACGCTTTGCCCGGATCGCGTGCTATAGCGAATGCCGCGCTCGCGCAGTAGCGGCTTAATACCGTCAATTTGTTTATTCGTCCGCAGCAGCACCGCAACATCCGAGGCCAAAACCGCTTGTGCACTTTGGGCTCCCAGCAAATCGGCGATCGCATCAGCACACAGGCTTAATGCCCTGAATTCTTTTTCCGGCTTGTTTGCGCTTAACTCAAAGCGATGTACATGCAAACCCGTGCGCGACGGCTCGATCACAAGTTGCGTGCAGGCAGACTCGATTTCCTGATAGCGAATTTCATCACTTAAAAACGCATTTCGGGTTTGCTTGTATAAGGCATTATTGGCAGCAACCAATTTCGCTACTGATCGGTAGTTGCGGCGCAAGGTGTAACGCTGGTCCGCCGACTTAGCCGCAGCCAGATAAGCAAAAATGTCGCCGCCCCGAAACCCGTAAATGGCCTGCTTCGGATCGCCGATTAAAGTTAAACCCAGCTCATCGTTCGCGGCCGGCCAAATTCGATCAAAGATGTCGAACTGTCGGGTATCGGTATCTTGAAATTCATCCACCATCGCCACCGGATAGCGCGCCCGGATCGCGCCGGCCAGGTCCGCTCCGGATTCGCCGCGCAACGCGTGATGGAGCTGTTCAATGATTTGATCAAACGTCCATTGCGAACGCTGCAAGGCACGCTCGTTCATCGCCTGTCGTGATTTTTCCAGCCAGTCATTGAGCAGAGCGCCTTGAATCAGCTCGTTGCTGCGAAATAACAGCGCCGCAAATGGCAGGATTCTGGCGGCGGCCGGATGCTGTTCGAAACGCGCGCGTTCAGTGGCATTCAAAAATTGTTCGGCGTATTCGGATTCGTCGAATGCTTTACCGTCTCCACCCTTGAGCTGCGATAAATCCCGAGCTTCCAGCGCGCCGGCAATGGCCCCCAACCGGGTCCTAAGTTTGCTTTTACGTGATCCAAAATAGCTTTTGTCTTCACTGAGCTCACGCAGGCCGGCAATCAGCTCAGAATCACCCAACAGCATTTCAATTTGTGCCATGGCGCCGCTACGCGGTATGGCACCGGGTCGGTCAATCTTCTTTAAGCGTTGGGCCAGGTATTCCGGTGATCGCTGTAGCAACGACGAATCAACCTCAGCGAACTGTACTTCGCGCCGCCACAGGTCTCGCACTATCTCCAGACCCAACTCATCCTGGTCAACTAATTGCCGCGGCGAAAAATCGGCAGCACACTCAAACGGAAACTCTTTGAGCAAACGCATCGAGAGCGCATGGATTGTGCCAATCGGCGCTGCGTCTAACTGATTCAGCGCATTGATCAGGGCTAATCGGTCGTCGTCTTGCAGGCCACCGCGGCCGCGCTGCCACAGATACTCAGCAAGTTCACGCTGATCATCAGCTACGTCTGCGTCGATGTTCTGCACCCAATGCAGGCATTCAAGAAGGCGTTGACGAATCCGCAAGCGCAACTCGGCCGCCGCAGCCTCGGTAAAGGTTGCCAGGAAAATACCCAGCACACTGCGCCTGGCCTCAAGAATTTGCCGCACATAAAGCAAGGTAAGTTGGTGGGTCTTACCTGTGCCCGCGGACGCCTCAATCAAGCTGCGCCCGCTTAGCGCTGCGCTCTGCCACACTAACTGCATTGCCGCGGTGCTCATGAATGTACCACCAGCGGTTGCAGCGTAACCAAATCATCAATATGTTGCGCCAACTCACGCATCTGTTGCAGATATTTGTGATCGGCAAACACATCGTGATCGCGGTGCAGAAGGCGCAAGTAACCGGGCTCATAATCGAGCTCGCCGGTGTGGCCGTAACTATCGGAGTACCAGCTAGCCACCGCTTTTTCGATCTTGGCCTCACCCAGCAATGCAGCACCGGTTACCGGGTAAAACGCCAATGCGTGCTGCAAGCCTTGCTGATACAACTGACATAAGGATCGCATCGCTGCGTTTACCTGATCTGGATCGGCGCTAAATGTGTTGGCTTGGGGGTCGGGTTTGGCGCTGAGTAATCGCGAATAACACGGCACACCTTGAGTCTGCGCGTACTGGCTCAGTGCCGCGTAGTCGATAAACCATGCCAGGCGCTGGCGTAACTCAGGCGCTTTGTTTTTGTGCTGAATGGCAATATGGAACAAACGACCAGATTGGTCACGAACCACATCACGCAGCTGACCGTGCAGCTGCAGCCCGTCATAGTCCCCGTTCAAGTCAAGATCAACCACTTCAAACTCTTCATTCAGCGGCTCAGTCGCCCTCGCCTGCTGCTGCAGGGACAGTGCAAGTTCGCGCAGCCCGCGCCAGACCAATGCGCCAGGCGCGCCGGCGGCGATTAAGCCACTGGCGCTGAGCCAGGTCGGCACCGACTCAGGCACACTGCGCTGATGTAACAAACAATGGCGCAGTACACGCTGTTCGATTTGTGCGCGTCGTGAATAACGCGAATCCAGCGGCTCAGTGTCCATCAACTCCAGGGCATCCACGCCATGCAACCGGATACCCAATGCATGGCGGAGATAAAACTCACCGGGGCCGCGCCAAAAGCGCCGAAGTTCAGCTAAATTGATTATTGACGTGGGCTCTGATGAGTCCGACACGCGCATCGTAGCGAGCCACGGCACGGGCGTTTTCTGACCGCGACGTTGAGCGGCGATAAAGCCATGCCGATTGAACGAATGAAGCGCGGGCTTGTCCGGATCGAAGTAGCTTGAATCAAACGCATGCAATGGATGCTTCACATAAAAGTTACCCGACTGTGAATGACCATGCGCCACGCGCAAGAATTGCAGTAAATCAAACAGAGGCGTGGCCGGATTACGCGGCTCATCTTTGTCGACCGAACGACCCAGAAAACTTAAATGCAGTGTGCTGCGCGCAGACATAATGGCTTCGAGGAACAAGTAACGATCCTCCATGCTTTGTTCGCGATCACCGAGCCTGGGCCGAACGCGCATGATGTCCAGCCCCGTATCGGCGACCTGGCGCGGAAACTCTCCATCGTTCAGACCTAAAACGGCAATCATCTGATACGGAATCGCTCGTTGCGGCACCATTCCTGAGAAACAAATCGCTCCGCCGATGCGCGGCTCGTGTTCAGGAATATCTTCGAGTGCTTGCACCAGCGCTGCGCGCATCACTGAATAAGCAATCGGCGGGTCAACTCCACAATCGCGTAACTGCAATTGAAATCGACTGATGACGCGTTGCAGCTCTTCGATGGCTGCTAGCGCCTCGTGGTCATCCGATCCGGCACCGATAAGGCCGCCAAGACGATCCCGCAAAAACTCAGCCCATTGCGCAGCCTGCAATCGCTGCTCGGCAGCATCCTGCCAAAGCCCCAGCTCATTGCGCAGGCGGATCAGCGCGTCTAATAAGTCGGCATTGGATTGCGCGCCTCCGGGTAGTGCCAGCAGATCGCTTTCGGGCAATAAGTCGTCTACATCGCCCAGCACCACGCCAGCAAGTAGGCGATCAATCAACCATTGCAGGGTATGTTGCGCATTGGCATGAAGCTGATGGCGTTGTTTACTTTGCGCATTTAGGCCCCAGGCCATATTGCCTTGCTCAAGCCAACTCGCCAGCTGCTCTACATCACGCTCATCAATTCCGAGTGCTGCTTGCACATAGGGCTGCTCAATCAGCGTTCGTATTTCACTTTGGGTTAGACGCGCGTCGGCCAGGCTGAGCAATTGTTCAAAGATGCGATAAACCGGATGCGCAGCGCGCCGCGAATGATCCAACACAAACCAACGCAAAGGCACTGATCCATCGGCACGCTGATTGGAGAATACCGCCGGAATCAACGGCGCATAGGCGGCAATATCCGGCGCCATCACTAATATTTGCGACTGATCCAGCTGCCCGGGCTTTTCGGCGAACTGTGCGTATATTGCATCGCGCAGCACTTCGAGCTCGCGCAACCGCGTATGGCAATCGTGCACTAACAACGAGCGGTCGAGCGGACTCGAATCACGGACGGTCAGATTTCGATGCGCTCGAATACTATCCTGCAGCGCATGCAGCAAACTGCCCTGCGCAGCATCCTTTGGATATTGATCCTCAAAATGACGTTGGTCGAAAATCGGCGTCAGGTCTTCTATCTGTACGCCCAGATGTTGGCCCAGTCGCCCCAGGCTCAGCAGTAGTGGATGGCCCACCTGATCCAGAAGCTTTGCCGCTTGCTGCGGATCATCCAGTTGCCGCCACTGCGCCAAGGTCGCTGCATCGCGACCCAAACCTCCCCAGTACTCGCGACACGGGTCGGCAAAATAGAAATAAATCTGTCGATGATCTTTCAAAACGGTCAACGCATCGAGCAGATCCCGCGGCAAATGATTGAGCCCGAATACATGCAGCGGCGTTGATCCGTTTGCAGTGAGCGATTGCAGTTTCGCAACGAGTTCAGCGCTGCGTTCGGCACGATGAGCCACGCCAATTTGTTCGCGCAGTTGGCGCCAGAGATTAGCCTGCCATTTGGGTTCGGCGCCTTGCACCTGCCCACGCTGCCAGCGCGACAATACATCGGGGCGATATATTTGATACTGAGCGAATAACTTAGCCAGCTGATCGGCTAGATGCCAACTTCGCCGCTCGGACTGACCGCCGTGCAAAAAGCTCTGAATCTGCCGGTCGCTATTGTCGAGCAGCAATTGATGCACACGCCATCGCAGCGCTTGCCGACGATACGGGGCAATCGCAATCGCCGAACTACCCAGAACCTGTTGTGCCGTAGCATCGAGCCATTCACCCGGCAGGCGCAAATTTAAATTTGCTGCAATCGCCGGGCCGCCCTGACTGCCCGGAAGCGCCGCGAGCTCCTGCATTAACCACTGGCGCATACCCGGATGCGCGATAACAATATCCGGCGCACAAAATGGGTCGTCCTGGCATTGCGCATCGATCAGTTCATTCAATGGGCCGAGCAGCGCCTCAAGCCGACTGGCGCGAAGCACATGAATCCCGTTGTGAATGACTGCTGCGTTCAAAGCGAATCGACATCCTTGGCAAGGTGGTGAGCGGCTGACATGGCACAGCCGTCGAACCTACAGTATGGCCGGATTGTTTCTCATTTTCTGCGACCCAAGCTTCGCCCGCTTATAGCGCTAGAGGGCGTCGGCGTCGAGCTCACCGGTGCGGATACGCATGACCTGGTCCAGACCGTAAACGAAAATCTTACCGTCGCCGATTTTGCCGCTATTGGCCGCTTGTTGAATCGCTTCAACAACCCGGTCTACTTGATCCGAGGTGACGGCCACCTCAATTTTAATTTTCGGTAGAAAATCGACAACATACTCGGCGCCGCGATAAAGCTCGGTATGGCCTTTCTGTCGACCAAATCCCTTCACTTCCGTTGCGGTAATGCCAGTGACGCCCACTTCGCTCAGGGCCTCACGCACATCGTCGAGCTTGAACGGTTTGATTACCGCCATGACCATTTTCATGTTTTGTCCTCAGTCCTTTCCCTGCGCCCTTACTGTACCTGAAGGCATATTGTGCAGCACAGCAAACACCGCTTATCAGGCAATTCAACGTCTTCACCCGAATTATGCTGGTTCCGGCCTAGGCTTTGTAGGAAAATTCGTACACGAAGCCGGGTTATTCGCTGACAGTTAAGTGTTGCACCGTCATCCACTATCCCATTAAGCCTTTTAATGAGCCCCCCATGATTGAACTGAAACAAATTGATGAGCTCGCCCGACGCCTCAGCAGCTTAGTGCCGCCACAGCTTCGCGAAGCCCGCGCCGACCTTGAAGAAAATATGAAGGTCACTTTGCAATCCGGCTTAGCCAAACTTGAGCTGGTGACGCGCGAGGAGTTTGACGTGCAAAAAGCCGTGTTGCTACGCACCCGGCAGAAGCTCGATGCGCTCGAACGCGCGGTAGAAATTCTCGAGGTACGGATGCGTCAGGAACACGCGCCCGCGCCCGACCACCGAAACTAGGCCCTCCCCCGATTAGGACTCATGGATGAGTCTGGCCTTAGTCCACAGCAGAGCACAGGCCGGCGTGAGTGCACCGCCGGTACTGGTCGAAGTATTCCTGGCCGGTGGGCTGCCCAGCCTGAATTTAGTCGGTCTTCCCGAAACGGTCGTTAAAGAAGCACGCGATCGAGTACGCGCGGCAATTCAATGTGCGCACTACGAGTTTCCGAGCCGTCGCATTACGGTCAATCTGGCGCCGGCCGATTTACCCAAAAGCGGTGGCCGTTTTGATTTACCTATTGCCGTCGGCATTCTTGCCGCCAACGGCTTGCTTGATGCCAAGGCACTTGAAGACATTGAATTGGTTGGCGAGTTATCGCTGACCGGTGAATTGCGTCCGATTGTCGGCGTATTACCCGTCGCCCTGGCTGCAGCAAAAGCCGGGCGTAGTCTGATTGTACCGGCGGCTAATGCCGACGAAGCAGCGCTGGCCGGTGAAGCAACCGTGCTGAGCGCAACGCATCTTTTAGAGGTTTTGGCCCATCTGCGTGGCGAGTCCGAACTGCCACAAGCGTTGCCGATTAATGGCGAGCAGCGCCATCACTATCCGGATATGAGCGATGTACGCGGCCAAGCTCAAGCGCGGCGCGCCCTGGAAATTGCCGCCGCCGGCAATCATCATTTACTGCTCATCGGAACTCCCGGCTGCGGCAAAACCATGTTGGCGCAGCGTTTGCCGGGCATCCTGCCGCCGATGTCTGAACACGAGGCGATTGAACTGGCGGCCATTCGCAGCATCAGCGGACAGGATTTTGAAAGCGCGTACTGGGCACAGCGACCCTTTCGTGCGCCCCACCACAGCGCCAGTTCGGTTGCCCTGGTTGGTGGCGGTGCCGATCCGCGCCCCGGAGAAATATCCTTAGCGCATTGTGGCGTGTTGTTTTTGGATGAGCTGGCTGAGTGGGAACGGCGCAGTTTGGAAGTACTGCGCGAGCCATTGGAATCAGGCCATATCTGTATTTCGCGTGCCACACGGCAGGCGATGTTTCCGGCGAGATTTCAACTGATTGCGGCGATGAACCCGTGCCCCTGCGGCTACGCCGGCGAAAGCAGCGGACGATGCCGCTGTAGTCCCGATGTGATCAATCGATACCAATCGCGTTTGTCCGGTCCGTTGCTTGATCGCATTGATCTGCAAGTCCATGTGCCACGTCTGGCTGCGGCGCAATTGCGTCCGGATGGCGAACGCGGTGAATCCAGTGCCAGCGTAGGCGAGCGCGTGCAGTTAGCACGCGATACCCAATCGACGCGTAATCAAGACGGTGTGTGTAACGCGCAAATGTCGCAATCGGATACTGAGGCGCATTGCCGCTTGAGTGATGCCAGTCAATTGTTGCTCGAACAGGCAATGGATCATATGCGCCTATCGGCGCGTGGCGCACAGCGCATTTTGAGGGTAGCCAGAACGATTGCTGATTTAGCTGATTGCACTGATATTTCTCGATCGCATCTGCTTGAAGCGATCGCATACCGTCAGTCAGAAACAGGCTGAACCGGCAAAATACCCTAGAGGAATGTCCTAAACACAGGCTAAGATGAAGCATCTGCTTATGGGATGTGCATGGATAGCCTGAGCGTCAGCGATATCATTTTCTTTACCGGTGGCATCTTAGTGCTTGCCGGCATTGCGTCGAGTTTGATTGCGCAGCGCTTCGGCGCGCCGATGTTGGTTGTGTTCCTGCTAATCGGCGTTGCCCTCGGACCGGAAGGTCTACAGTTATTTTCTGCCTTATCACCTCAGGCAGTTTTTTCTATCGGTTCACTGGCGCTGGCAATCATTTTGTTTGATGGCGGATTGCGTACCAAAGTGCGGCACCTGCGCGGCAACCTGACACCACCGATTCTGCTGGCTACCGTTGGCGTGGTGATTACCTCGTCGATTACGGCGGTTGCGGCAATTTACTTATTCGATCTGAATTGGCAGGAAGGTCTGCTGGTTGGTGCCATTGTTTCTTCAACTGATGCAGCGGCGGTGTTCTTTTTAATTCGCGCCGGCGGCCTGCAATTGCCGCAACGCGTGTCGGGCACGTTGGAAGTTGAATCAGGCAGTAATGATCCGATCGCTGTATTTCTAACGATCATGTTGTGCACCTGGTTGATGAGTGGCTCATCGGGCAGTGTCGGCGAATTACTCAGTCATCTGGCGTGGGAAATGGGCCTCGGGTTCGCAGTCGGTGTAGCCGGCGGTATCGCTATCGCGCACGCGCTCAATCGTTTGGCACTACCGGAGGGTTTGCATCCGATCCTAGCCTTGGCAGGCGCCATCACATTGTTCTCGCTATGCAATTTAGCTAACGGCAGTGGCTTTCTGGCGATTTACGTGGCGGGCCTAGTGGTGGGCAATCGGCCGGTACGCGCCATTGCTAATATTACGTCGGTGCAAGACGCAGCGACTTGGTTGGCTCAGGGCATCATGTTTATTGTGCTGGGACTATCGGTTATACCGAGCAAATTATTCGCGGTGCTCTGGCCGGCTCTGGCAATCGCCGGTGTCCTGATGCTGATTGCCCGACCCGTTTCGGTTTGGCTGTGTCTGTTGCCGTTTAAGTTTCGCAGAAGCGAAATCAGTTTTATTTCCTGGGTCGGTCTGCGCGGCGCGGTCGGTATTTACTTAGCCTCCATTCCGGTGCTGCTGGGCTTCGAAAAGGCCGACTTGTTTATGAATATTGCCTTCGCCGTCGTCATCGTGTCATTGCTGGTACAGGGCTGGACGCTGGCGCCCTCGGCACGCATGTTTGGAGTCGCGCTGCCGCGTAAAGAACTTTCCACACGACGTATTGAGCTTGATTTGCCCGGCCAGTTAGCACTAGAAATGGTCGGCTATCGTGTGGCTAAGAGCAGCGCTATTTTGGGCAAGAATCCGGCGCTACCGGGCTGGGCGCGAAAAGCCATGATCGTGCGCGATGAACGGGTCATGCTGCCCGATGAGGCCGGCCCACTGCAGGCTGGCGACACCGCTTATTTTTTGGCACCGCCCGGTGACGTTTACCGGCTCGACTGGCTATTCGCCGAAGGCGCTGAAGCGCACGAAGCTGAGCAGGAGATGTTCGGCGCATTCACTTTGCCCGGCGATGTGCCGCTGGGTGAACTCGGCGATTATTACGGCCTGCCCATCCCCAAGAAATATGCGCAATATTCTGCGGCACAGTTATTTTCCCGACGCTTTGATAACGCACCGCAAATTGGCGATCAACTGAATCTGGGGGCGGCCGTATTAGTGGTTCGACAAATTTTCAACGAACGCGTGCAATTTATCGGCATCAAATTTCAGAATATGGGCAGTCATGTGTTTGGCTCCGATGCGGTATCGCTCTCCGGACCCAGCGCATTCCGGCGTTTTGTCGCATCGGTAACTAAAAGGAGAAGCTCATGAGTGACTCTTCTCGTGGTAGTTGTTTATGCGGTGCAGTGCAGTTTTCGATGCTTTGGCCAAGCAAGTGGGTTGCGCATTGTCATTGCAGCTTGTGTCAGCGTGCGCACGGCGCGGCATTTGTCACCTGGGTTGGGGTGCAGGCCGACAAAGTAAGTATCGTCGACTCCAAAAACACATTGCGGTGGTTCGCCTCCAGTGCTGAAGCGCTCCGTGGATTCTGTAATGAATGTGGCTCAACCGTTTTTTTTAAGTCCAGCCGCTGGGCTGATGAGCTACATATCACAAGGGCAAACTTTACTGACGCGCTCGATCGCGACCCGCAAGTCCATGCCTTTTATGACAGCCATGCGCGCTGGAACATGACGCCCGAAGACGGTCTGATTCGAAAGGTCGACCCCGGATCCTTGTAAAGACCCGCCCAGTTAGTCGGGCAGCGGCATACTGCGTTTGCGCCGGGTGATTTCGGTTAGGCTGACTTTGTCGAACTCAACAAATTTTGATTCGGAACTACGGTATCCGCAACCGACGACCGCTAACGGTGCTTCGCGCATGCGATCCAGATCCAGCGCCTGCTCTACAACTGAATCATTGATCGCAGCCGTAATAAATGCACCCAGTCCTAGATCGTGCGCGCTCATATAAAACAGTTGCGATAGATGGCCGACGTCCAGATGACACACGCGCCACGCTTTAGCATGCGCACGGTACTTCCAGAACAAGCGATCAAAGCGCGCGGTCATAATAAAAACCAAGGGGGCCGGACTAAACCAGTTCTGGCCCGCTACCATTTGATGCAAGAGCTTAGCTGCCTCGTCCGCATCCATCAGTCGAACCGGATTCAAACGATGTTCGACACATTCGTAATGATAAATTCCCGGTGCAAAACCTTCTACATGTTGAATCAGTGCGTAGACTTCGGTGCCGTGCAGCGCGCCACCACCGGGAACATTTTTACGGATCGCGAAAATATTCGGGTGTATTTCACGCACGCCACTCGCGCCCCAAACCCGATGCAAAAGATCGGACAAGGTCTGGTTCGACACCGGCGCGGCGGTGTCGAAATTCCGGCAGGTCCGGCGCTCATCCAGCCATTGGTCCAAAGCACTGGGCTGCGGTTGCGGCAAGTCCAATACTGATTCATCGCCGGCTCGCCGATAGCAGTGCTCAGGCGGTAATCCATTAGCGGCAACCATATCGGCGTTCGTGGCAAATTCGCCTTTTTCTCGCGCGGCTTCGGTGTTGATATCGTGCCAGCGACCCGCAGTTGCCGCCGCTGCCGCTAACGGCCACCAGCCGGTTGATCGATACTGCTCATCACGTTGCGCCGCCGGCGCTTTTTCGGATTGATCAGACAATAAAAATTCCAGCTCAATCAACTGCGCGATTAGCGCCCCGTCAAACCGCTCGCAGAGTTCATCCAGTGAGCACCATTGATCGGGCGACAGCGCCTGCAATATCGCCAGCTGATCAATGCTCAGCTCGGCACTCTGGTCCCGATGCGCGCTGGTAGCCAGCAAGCGGGTATTCCGGTCCAGCCCGTCACCGCCAGATAATATCGATTCCAGCGAAAAACGCGGCTTGTTTTCCAGCTCTATCACTAGATGCGCGCAGCGCCTATATTTCATTGATCCCCCACAACCTATTTTCGACCACTCGCGCTTTCTCGGGAACAAGAGTGCGCCGCGTTACAATCAGGCAACTAATTAGCGAGTGACTTGATCTAGCTAAGTGTATAGAGTGACATTCGGCTCGCGCAATTCAACAAGGAATATTCCATGGCAAATCGTATGCAGATCTCGTCCGAACAAGCCGATCAACTTCTGGACCGCCTTTCGAACGATGATGACTTTCGCAAGCAATTCGCAGCTGACCATGTCCAAGCACTCAAAGGCATGGGAATTGAAATTCCGAAAGCCCTAGCCAAGATGGGACCACTCCCGGACAAGAAAACGATTGCCGGCACACGCGCCCAATTGAAAGAGCAAATGGTTGGTGAAAGCGCTTCTTGGGTTATTTTTTCCGGCAGCCAAGACTAAGGACTACTCAACTGCGAGGCAGCCCAAGCTTGAGCCGCCGGAGTATTCCAGCCATCAGCCAGGCCAACTGGCTCGGATTTTTTCGTTAGTTTAGCAAGCCTGAAAACCGCCAGATTGTGTTCGGTTACGTTGACCGCCGACCACAGATCCCCAGCCATAAACGCCGGCCCGCGATTATTGACCAGCCAATTTAATTCGGTTCTGGCTCGGTCTTCTTGATTAGCTGACAACAAGACGTGAGCCAATTGCGCATGTGTGGCGAATGACTCGCCACCGGAATTTACGGCTTCTTCAAGCACCGTAATTGCCTCCGCACTATTGCCGCCTCGAATTAGGATTTCCGACTTGGCAATGGCCCGTAGGTGTCGGTTCTCTGCATAAACCGCTAGATCTTCATAGGATGATGCCACTGCAAATAGGCGCTCCGACGTTGTCTTTTCATCGAGCCTCGCCAGCATCCAGCTATAGGTATATAGCAGCGCATTCTCTGCCTGACGAATGAGCGGATTACTGGAATCGAGTGCAGCCATAAGCTCCAGCGCCGCAGATTTTATTTCCGCCCGCAAACCCGCATCTGGCTCATACAGACGCATGGCAAAACCCAGAACCACGGCCTTTTGCCGGACGGGCACTGAGGAATTCTCAAACAGGGAAGCTATGTCTTTCGCAGCTGCAACTGCCTGTTGCGGTTGGCCACGGTCCATCGCGTAAATAACTTTATGCAGGTGATTTGCCACAGAATCGGCACCCATGCGAACAGAATCCTGCCGGGAGATTATTTCTTCAACGCGCTGGTAATCACGATCAATCGCAAAGATATTCGCATGCTCTAAAACCCAGCCGCGCACTCCAAGTTTATCTGCCTCGATCATGTAGGTTTTCGCTTCATCGACCCGCCCCAGCAAGGCCGCACTGCCGGCCGCATGAAAATAGGCATGCGACAGCGAAGGGTTCTGCGGGACCAATGCAGCCTTTATCACTTCATGCGCCTGCGCAGGCTGCTGAAGCCATTGGCGCTCAATGAAAGAGATCGTCATCGCCGCGCCATAGTCTTGCGGATGAAGAGCAAGCATCACTCTCAGTTTGTCCGCCGCGGCTGCCGGGTCGGTTGTGAGCAGCGCAGAGGCCTCAACTGATAGTCGCTCGCGATCCGTCAGTCGTTCCTTGTATTCAAGGGCCTGTACGAACTTCTGCACGGCGAGCTCGTGATTGCCACTAGCGTAATGGATCAGGCCGATTTTTTGGTGCGCCATCGCAAACTGCGGATCAAGATCAGCCGCGACAGTAAGAAAACTCAATGCGTCTGCAAACATTGCCCGTGTGCGAAAGCCTTCTCCAATTGAAAAAGCTCTTAATGCATTCAGGTTTTCGGTCGTCACGTCCGCTAGCGGCTTAGACGTTCTATTTATTCCTTCAATGGGCTCACCTAAGACGTCGCGCACATCAATGAGCAAGCGATCAAGCGCCCCGAAGATATCCGCTTCGCTTTTAGCATCGATGGATTTCGAGTAAACGGTCACCCCAGACTCCGGGTCAACAATCTCAAGACTGAGTCTAATCTTGCCGGCGTAATTTGCTGCGGTCGGCACAATCAGCGCTTTCGCGCCTTCGCGAAGAGCGACATTCTTTGCGATGTCGCGCGAAAGCACTGAATCTGGTGCCACCTCCATCTTGCGTAAACCCCGAATAATATGCGCGGGGGTCATTACGCTGACGTGCTGGGATTGTGAGAGTCCAATCTTCAATGCGGTTGGAATTGAGCCCTCGTAAGTCGGCTCTCCACTGAGGTTCTGTAAATCCGCTACGACCACCCAGTCGTGCTCGGCAAATGCCAAAACCGGCTCGCTTTTAAACCAACCGGCCAAACCGGCAGCGACCAAAGCCATCGCTAAGATGACTTCTACCGCCAGCACCGGCGGGCGCCTCCAGAACGGTAATTCGCGCCATGCGGACTTAGCCGACTGCGGCTTCAATAAGGGTGCAACGCCGGGTTCACCGACCTCGTGCACCAGCATTGCGGCATCAATTCCTTTAAACCGATAACGCCCGTGCACCCGCCACAACAATCCGGCTGCATAATCGCCCAGCTCTGCTTGCGCACGCTGGCAAAGTGCTTGAGCCATTGCCGATAGCAAAATCTGATTAGGCATTGCCAAACTCATCAGGCGTGCTGCAATCGGTTTAATTAAGCCCTCCACATGCAGAGGTTTCGCGCCCAAGGCGACTTGTTCAGGGCTACTGCGCCACACCACGACATCGCCGACGTGAATGCCGATTTTTGCGCTCAGAGTAATTCCAAACTCATGATTGAGCCCCGGCAGCTTACGCATGACTTCCAATGCGAATGACAACGCCTCAATCGGCCGCTCAAACAACAGCAGATATCCATCGGCCCGGTCGACCACCTGACCGTGCGCATTTTCTGCAATCAGGCGAAGCCAATGATCACAAGCCTGATCAAATCGACTGGCATTTTCCGCCCCGAGTTGAGCGTGCGCGGTGGCCAATCCATCGAAGTTCATCATGGCGACCGCCTTGAGAGCGGCGGCTGAAGTTGTGTGTTTATCCATAGCCTATTCTGGCACGGGAAAAGCAATAGGCGCAGGCCAGTTTGGCCAGCCCAGCGCAGGATTGCGGCCTCATCGCAGCACCCCGGACAGCAGAGCCTTTTCAAATGTCTTAAGCTGTCTACTGGATGCCAACAGAACGAAGGGGGCTTTATGGGTGGTCCGGTTGCATTAACTGCAGAGCAGGCAAATAAATTATTGGATATGTTGAGCGAAGACGATGCGTATCGTGCGTTGTTCGAGAAGAATTATCAGAAAGCAATGGCGAATCTGGGGGTTACCAATCCGCCGCCGTGCAACACGGTTACAAAACTGGCGAGTAAGGAGCGCATTTCGAAGTCTCGCGATGCGCTGCATTCCCAGTTAATTGCTGCGCGTCAGACGCAAGGACCGGTTCGACTAGAGTGCGACGAGTGACTTAGCGTACTGCCGGGCCCAGCGCCGATCTTCGAGGTTCGGCCAGGCCTGCTCAAATTCAGCCGAGAGCTGGTTCTTTAACGACGACTCGCTGTTGAGCCGTAGCAGCTGCATAAGCGTCGGGGCGGCCAGGTTCTGCTCCATGAGATTGACCGCGCTCCAGATAAAATTGCTGCTGGGCTCGGCGTATGCCCGACCGCGGTGCTCATTGAGCCACTGTAAGGTATTCATCGCGCCACTCATGTTGCCGCGGCGTAATTGCACCCTGGCCAGTTGCGCCATCAGAAATACTGAAGCCTGCGGCGCCGACACAAAGTCGCCAAGCGCCTGCTCAGCGCGTTGGAGGTCATCGCGTTGAATCGCCTGTTCCGATCGGGCCACGCTCAGCATTTGTGCATTTGGCGAGTAGACCAAGGATTGTGGATTTGCATCCAACACCTTCAGCGCTGTATCACCCAGGCTCACATCACCGGTCTTGTACGCCATCCAGGCTGCGGCGGCTAAGGCGAAATGTTGGTGGCGCCGATCCAAGGGATTTGCGGTGGTTATTGCGGCAGCTAAATCGGCCACAAACGCGCGCAAGTCTTCGGCAAATTCGTCATCGGCATCGGCGTCATAGGAACGCAAGCTAAGCAGGATTCCTTCGGCACTAATGCGATCGGCTGCTTCGCCGCCTGTCATCGCCACCAGCAGCGCTCGTGCTTGCTCTAAGGCTTGCCCGCGATCGCCTTGGTCTAGTGGAAATAAAACTTGCTCAACGAAATACTCGATGCCGTCGGTATTTACACTCTGACTGGTTTGCCGATCAAGCACAGCTTGAGCCGCCACATAATCACGCTCGACTGCATACATTTGCGCATAGTCGCCCAGATAGCCACTTACACCGAGCGCATCGGATTTTAAGAACGCTGACTGAGCGGCTTGCTGATCGCCCAGGGCCATTTCAATTGTGCCTAACAGATAGTGCGCACCATATAAGTACGAGTTTTTAACTGACAAAGCAGGCTGGATACTCTGCTTCGCCCAATCAGGTCGCGACAAGTGATAAAGCGCTACCCAAGCGGCACTGTAATGTGCGGTAAATTCGTCGGGGTAAATATCCCCCAGCACCTTAAATCCTCGATAGGCACGGTCGGGCTGGTCCACAAGAAAACGCGCCGCATCGAGTAGTAGTGCCTCGCGCTCGGTCAATCGTTGGCGATGTGCATTAGCGAGATCAAAATAACGCAGCGCTTCGCTGCTGCTGCCATTCGCATAGTGGCGTGTCGCCATACGCAGATAAGCCATTGAAAATGCGGGATCCAATTCGACTGCGCGTGCGAACATGGCCATCATCAGTTTTGGCTCGCCCCGATTATCGTAGTACTGCGCCATAGAATAGGCGCGCAGTGCGTCCAGATTAGCGGTGGTCACTTGGTGTAGTGGCAGCGATCGCTTACTTACCGCATCGTGATCTTCACCCAAACTTTCGCGAATTCCTTTGACCAACCCATCGAGCGCGGAAACCACGTCATCGGGATTAACGACATCGGCCGACTGGGTGTAAACGGTCACGCCCGAATCCGGTTGAATGAGTTCCAAGCTCAGCCGGTAACGACCTCCAATACTCGCAAGCGTTGGCAAAATAACGGCCCGCGCACCCTCGCGTACCGCAATTTCTGCACTGGTACTTCGGTCCAGCGGATCCTCCGGCCCACGCTGCATGTGGCGTAAAGCCCGATGGGTTTGTCGATCCGGGACAATATTGATGTACTGAGATTGCGCTAAGGAAATTTTCAATGCAGTTGGAACAACCGTACTGAACGTGGCGTCGCCGGATAAGTTTTGCAGATCCGCGACCACCACCCAGTCACGGTCGGCAAATGCCAACACCGGCTCACTGTGAAACCAACCGCCGAAGCCGGCAATGGCCAGCGTTGCGGCTAACATAACTTCAAGCGCAATGATCGGCGGTCGACGCCAGAACGGTAACGAACGCCAACTCTTGTGCCCCGAGCCCGGCGCGACCATCGGTGCGACACCGCGCTCTCCGGCTTCATGCACCAACATGGCTGCCTCGACGCCACGGAAACGATAACGACCGTGCACACGCCAATCGATGCGATCAGCCAACTCACCGAGTTCACTTTGGGCGCGTTGGCACAGCGCCTGAGCCATACCCGACATCAGTATTTGTCCCGGCATTGCGAGCTGCATCAAACGCGAGGCGACCGGCTTTGCCAAGCCTTCGACATTGAGCGGCTTGGATCCTAAGGCAATGGCCTCAGCGCTGCTTTCCCAGACCACGACATCACCCACATGGATTCCGATCCGGGCGCGCAGTGTGACCGCAAAACTTGTGCCCAACTCGGCAAGCTGACGCTGGTAATGCAGGGCAAACGACAAGGCCTGTATGGGCCGGTCAAATAAGGCAAATGCACCGTCGGATCGATCTATCAACCGACCCTGATTGGTCAGAAGCAAATTCGAAAGCATCCGATCGTGCGCTTGAAAGAAATCAGCCGTGCGCCGATCACCCAGCTCCTCGACAATTGCGGTTGAATCAGCAATGTCCGCCAGAACTACTGTTTTAAGTGCTGCCGCGCTTTGAGCGTCTAAAGTGCTGTCCATAGTAAGAGTCTACACGCACATTTTTGGACGAAACGGCCAGACACTGAGATTACTGGCTACGCACCCGGGCTTGGCCCCCGCCTGCATTCTTCGCTTCGTAAAGGGCGTAATCGGCTTCGCTATACCATGCTGACCAACCGCCCGGGTCGTCGCAAAAGGATGCGCCCACAGATATCGAAATATGCTGATCTTTCAGGTTCGACAGGCGCAAACACGAAACCGCCTCACACAAAGAGTTCGCCCGCTGACCGAGCACATTCGCGTCGGGTACGCGCACAACCAGAGCAAATTCATCGCCGCCCAAGCGGCAGGCAATTTCCAAGGGTCCGGCATGCACTTGAAGCTCTTCGGCAACCGCGCGCAAAACGCCATCGCCGGCTAAGTGACCGGAACGATCATTGAGCTGTTTGAACCGGTCAATATCCAGCAGCAGCACTGCTAAACGCATGCCCGGAACCGGCACCCGACCCAGCTCATCCAGGAATCGATATAGACCGCGACGATTTGCCAAGCCGGTCATTTCGTCGGTACGGATAAGTTGCTGCGCAAAACTTAGTTCGCTGCGGGTTTGCCGCAAGGAATCTAAGGCCTGCATCAAATCTTCATTACGCCGCCGTAAGGTGTCGACCAGACGGTGCTCACCGGCTACCAGATAGGCAAAACTGCGGCGCATAAAGCCTGCGGCAATCACCGGTTTGGCGTGCAAAAACTCTTCAAAAGCACTCTGCTGGATTTCGTAGAGCACGCCACTGGTTTCCGCCACAGCGCGTGCAAAGCGCAAATGCTCGCCAATAAACACCGACAGCTCACCGAAGAACTGCCCGGGTCCGAGCACCTTATCAGCCAGGCTTTCATCAAAGCTCAGGCGTACATTGCCGCTGTCAATCAGGTACATGCAGCGCCCACCCTCACCCCGCCGAAACAGCTCATCGCCTGCGGTAATAGCGCGGGATACACCGAAGCCCGCCAGAGCCTGAAACTCATCAACGGTAAGTTTGGCGACTGGGCCGCGATTTGGTGGTGGCGATGTAGTGGTCACTGAATGCAAAGAATCAAACGCAAATGCCATATGAAGAAAATTCCCCTTCACCGCAGTGTAGCCCAATCGGTGCAAATAAAAAAAAGCCCTTTGCAATTGTTTGCGCTGGACTCGCACAATCCACCGCGTGTCATAGCGATATAGGATATATCTATAAATATTATAGATGAATATCTTGAATTAATATTTTTTATGTGTAATAAATTCCGATATGCAAACCGGCTCCGACTCTCTGAAACCGTTGCGTTCCTTCTGCCAGGTCGCTCGCCTCGGATCAGTGTCCCGAGCCGCACAGGTGCTGGGTATCAGCCAGCCCGCAGTAAGCCTGCAGCTGCAACAACTTGAAGTGCAATTGGGGCGGGAGGTGTTCGACCGCAGCGCAAAGCAAATCAGCCTGAACGCAGCCGGTGAGGCCTTATTTGAGCTGGCTCGAACAGTATTGGCCGGATTCGACGGGCTTTCGGCGCAACTGGATATCCGCCTGCAGCGTGCCCGGCGGCGGCAATTAAGCCTGGGGGCAGATATTTGCGGTCTCGCCCTGCTGCGCGCAACCGCCGATTCGGAAACCTTTCACTTGCATGACAGCCACGCCGACATTCAGCAATCATTAGCTCAATCTGAACTGGACTGCTGGCTTGGCCTGAGGCCCTCCCCGCGCGCTGCATTCGGATTTGATTTGATTGCCCGGTCGTCGTGGCAGGTGGTGCTGTGTGAGGGACATGCATTGGGCGGCAAAGACCACTGCAGCCTTAACAACCTGCAAGGTCAAACGCGTATTGGCCTGGGTGTGGAGCACACGCTGACCCGGGCATTTGAATCCGCCGTTGCGCCGATTAGCCTGCCACTAAACGCTGCCGAAGAAGCTTCGGACATCGCGTGGCTGTTGAGCTTGGTACGCCGGCGTCAGGCTTACTGCGTACTACCGGAGATACTGATTACCCAACAAGCCCTTGATGGCTTGCTTGTTCGCCCACTGGATTCCCGGGTCGGTCCGGCAGAGCTGGGATTGAGCTACCTGGCGGCGCAGACAGACTCAGAACAGTTAGCGGACCTGGTCGCACTACTGAGTAACGCCGCACAGACTTTGAGTCAGCTCAATCGCTTATAGCGTGTCGCGGTTTTTACCTTTCCAGGGCCGATACCACTGGCGGATCTGTGCCATATCTTGCTCATAGTTTTCACTGGGCCACAGCACCAAACCAAAGCCCAGAGTTTTTTCCGGGTAGTGAAAATATGCGCACAAAATAGGCACGTTCGCAGCGCGCGCAATACGCCAGAACCCCGGCTTCCATTCGGTAACCTTTTTACGCGTGCCTTCGGGAGCCAAACAGAACCACAGTCGTTCATTGCGCTGGATCAAATCGACCGTATCGGCCACCGCACCGCCGGGCCGACTGCGATCAATCGGAACTCCGCCAAAAAACCTCAATAACCAACCCAGCGGGCCAACAAACGCTTCTTTTTTAGCCAGAAAGGTGATTTCCAATCCCATGGCCACTTTAAATAGCAAACCCCACACCGCATCCCATGCCGATGAGTGGGGCGCAGCTATCACCACCAGACGCGGCACATCGGGAACCTCGCCGACAAATGTCCAGCCGGACAAACGCAGGACAGTACGCGCAAACCAGCGCAGTGGACGAAGGCCTTGGCGACGTGGCGTATTAGGCGCCAATTGTGGAATTCGAAAACTCAATCGCGCCCCCAGGTTCTCACCGAGCGTTGACGTTTAATTTCTGCACGCTCGCGCTTACTGCCGAGTCTACGCTCAACCGAACCCTTGCTCGGCTTAGTCGCAACGCGACGCTTCGGAGCACGCACGCTCTGCTCAATCCACCGTTGCAAGCGATCGCGCGCATCTTCACGATTGCGCTCCTGGGTACGAAAGCGTTGTGCCTGAATAATCATCACGCCATCGGCATTCAAGCGCCGATCTTTGCGACGCAGTAAGCGTTCTTTGACTTCATCGGGCAACGACGAGCCGGCCACATCAAAACGCAATTCAACCGCTGTTGAAAGCTTGTTGACGTTTTGACCGCCGGGACCTGAGGCGCGCACAAAGCGCTCCACCAGTTCAGAGTCATCAATACTTATATTTTCGGTGATCTTTAGCATCTAAAATTCAAAATTCCTGTCGCGCGCCAACGCAATGTAAGCCATCAACTACGCAAGCGCGGTACACCGTGTGCGTCTCGTTCTTCGGCAACAGCCTCATCGGCGATCTGCTCGCGCAGACTGCGTCCGCCAATGGTCAGCACCGGCTCGCCGCGCGCCACACGCAATGCATTCACGTAGCAAATCATCGCGCGCGCTTCATCACGGCGCTGGGTAAGCACTTGACCTAGCTGTTCCCACACATCTGCGCCAGCGCCTTGCGCGATCGCCCGATGCATGTATTCCTCAGCCTTACCCCACAACTCTTTTTGCTGACAGATTGCGCCAAGCAAGCTCAACAGTTCGGGCGAATCCGAATGCCGGTCCAACCACTGCTCTGCATGCTTAAGTCGATCGTGTTCGCGGCAGCCATTAAGCAATGCATACGCAGGCAGCAGTTCAGAGCGCCAATCGCGGTCCAAGCGTGAACCCAGCTCATCAGCGGCTCGATCATCAAGACCCAGAACTGCGGCCCTTCTAGCCAAGGCATCGAGCACGGCTGTCTCGTCCTGCAGTCGTCGCGGTAACGCGCTCCAACGTATCCACAACATATTTGCTTCCGCCGACTCAGCGAGCGATGCGGCCGCCAGCGCTATTTCCAACTCAGCCAATTGCTGCGCCGGCAGACCTTGCTCCTTACGCAAGTTGTTGAGCAAGCCCATCGCCTCATGTGCGCGACCCGTGTACATCAACGAGCGAATCTTGATGTTGAGTGCGCGCGGCGCATACACCCCTTTACGCGCGGTGTGCTCTACAACCACTAACGCATCGGCGTAACGTTTCTGCTCGAAGCAGCGCTCGGTTTCAAACAGCGCGCAACCAATCGGATCTTGTTTGCGCAATGATTCCAGATGCTGACTCATTCGCTCAGTGGAACCGGCATCGTGCGCAGCCTGCGCAGCGGCTCGCAATGCCAGCGGCTTAAACGCCGCCTCAGAGGCCGCGCTCAACAACAAGGACTCAGCGCGCGACCAACGGCCCTGCTGCATCGCATCCATACCGTTGATCAAACGGTTCCGGGCAAGACGTCGCGCGTGTCGCTTCCACGCTCTAAATGGCAAAAGCACTAGCCACATCAGCGCCCATATCGCGAACCATAAAAACAGCCAGGCCAGCACCGCGATCTCTAAGCGCATAGAGTAAACCTTGCTACCCCAGCTCAATACCAATTCGCCATTCTGTTCGGTCAGCAAATGCCAGGCCAACGCACCGATGACCGCCAGGAACACCCAAAACACCAGTAGGCGATAAAACTTCATGATCGCGATCTCCGCCGACGATCAACTGACTTAAGCAACTTCAAGGTGCCACCAACAACTGGATCAGACTGTTCAAAATTCAAAGTTTCCAACTCAGTGATACGTGTCTGCGCGTTTTTCAGCTCATCGGTATCACCGATTAAACGCGGCAACCATTGCTGCAGCCGATTCAGTGCTTGCTGTAGCGCAACCAGATCACGCCGTTCCATCGCCGTGCGGGCCAATCCAATTTCCAAAGTCGCGGCAATCTGCGCATGGTGACGATCCTGCGGCGCAATCAGCTCTAAGGCCTGACGGTCACGCACTTGCACCAAACGGTGTAGCAACTTATCGATCAGGCTCTGTTCCGGACTTGATGTCGACTGGCGCTTCGCCGGCTCGGAGTGGTGATCAATAAACACCTGAAGTTCATCCAGATACTGATTGGCCTGCACCCGTGGATCGGCTGGCAATGATTCAATTGCCTCAATTTCCTGCTGCAGGGACTGATGCAGATTCAGTAAATTAGGTTCATTCAAGCCCAGCAGCACTTGCTCCGCTAAACGATAAGCCTTTAGCGCTGAGCTTTGATCGCCGGCGAGTTCCAATCGCGCTTTAGCGATAACCAGTAACAACTCGACCTCGTCCAAGCGCAGCTGACGGTGACCTTCCTGACGAATATCTTCTTGCTCCTGAACCGCCGATTCGATTAGCGCCAGACGCTGAGCCTGTGCCAGCAATTCGTCGCGCAGCACGCCCTGCCGGGCCGACATATCGATAACACGCTGATCATTACTTCGCCGGGTCGACTGAACCTGCACCAATTCGGTTTCGCCCGTTTGCACTTTGGCTTGTAGTGAATGAATTTCCGCCTGGGCTTTGCTTAACGCAAAGAAATACAACCATAGAGCGAATAAAATCGCCGCTGCGCTGAGAACTAGAGCCACAAAAAGCAACTTCTGCGATGGCCCGATTGCCGCGACCGGAGCGCTCTTTTCGGGTCGGGCTGCTGCTGATTTGTCGCTATCTTGATTCACGCGGATTCCCTTTGATCTTGCTTGCTGAGGCACTCAACTGCCGCCAGCATATCTGCTGATAGTGCGCTTTGAGCGCGAATGACGTGGCGAAATCCCTGCGCCCGCAAAAATTCCTCAATGCGCGCACTGGACGCTACCAGCCAACGCGACCGACACAGATTCTGGTCTGCTTGGTCCATATTGTGCCAAAAACCATCAAAGCTGCGCAGACTGGAGACCAAAATGGCTGAGGTCGACGGCAAGTTTCGCCACTGCTGCCAGCGCGCTGGGCGAATACTGATCGCTTCACGTTGGTAGACGTACGCCGCGGTGATTTCTCCGCCGCGTAACTCTATTTGCTGCTCCAGCATGGCCCGCCCGGCTGGCGCGGTGATCAGCCCGATCCGTTTTCCCTGTATCGACTGCAGTTCGGCGAGCTTCAATAATCCGTCGGCACCCAATGCCTTTACGGGATACTTTACCGATTGGACGCCCAGCTGATTTAAGGCGTGGGCGGTACCGGAGCCAACCGCCAAGGTGATTGCGTGATTGCCGGGCAGGCAGCCGGGCGACTGTGCATCGGCAAAGCGCGCAGCCGCAGGACTGGTGAAAATGCGAATCGGCGCTGCCAATGCGGCTGACAAATTATCTGATTTGAGCGAACTTAAGCGAATCGGGCTCATCGCAAATAGCCGTGCGCCAAGGCGACTTGCTGCGGCGCGAATGGCAGAATGTTGACTTACGGGCCGCAACGAAACCACTACCCAGTCGCTTAATACGCGGTTTTTCATTAGCTAAGCTTCGCATATGGCAGGAAAAGGAGCCATGAATCTAGTTTCTCAAATTCAGCAAAAGTTGAGCTCGATGCCCCCGGTCGCAGCAATGCAGGTACGCGTTGTCGGTCAGCAAAACGGCCGGATGGTGCTCGATGCACCGCTCGATGTGAACGTTAATGACAAGGATTGTGCATTTGGCGGGTCACTGGCCGGCCTCATGACCCTTGCCGGCTGGGCCTGCGTTGAACACTGGCTATTAGCCATTGGCCAAAGCTGCGATGTGTATGTCGCCGAGAACAATGTGCGCTATTTGAATCCGCTGTATGAAGACCTGCGCGCTGAAGCCTGGGTTAGTTCCGAGACCAATTTGCAGCAGTCGCTGCTGCGTTTAGAACAAAAAGGCCGGGTCAGCATTAATGTTGAAGCCCATTGCCAGCGCGCCGACGGCAAAGTTTCCGCGCACATGAGCGCCCGTTACGTGGCCATGCGTCGGCAGTCGCCGGGTTCTGGGGCATAATGACGCCCACTGCAAGGAGAAACGCATGAAGCGATTGCTGATTATTGGTCTGGCACTGGTGCTTTCAGCCTGTGCTTCGACCCGTTCAAAAGACGCGCTAACCACTACGCTCTATGACTATTCTGCGGCGATTCGCTGGAATGAAATTGAAGATGCTTGGTCTTTTGTGGATCCCGAATTCAAAGAAACCCACCCGCTGACTGATCTGGAGCGGCAACGTTTCAAGCACGTGCGCTTTAGCGAGTACACGGTGAAGGGATCCAAAAGTGTCGGCGAAGGACGCATAGAGCGAGTCGTTGAGATTGCCCTGATCAACCAACACACCCAATCTTTGCGCAGCATGCGGGTGCGCGAACTATGGCGCTGGGACGAAGAAGCCAAGCGCTGGTGGCTGGCGAATGGCCTGCCCGACATAACCCCTTCCGAATAATTCAATTTAAGAGCAACACTCAATATCCATGGAACAAATCACCCAATTCGCAACCCAACACCCATTGCTCTCGATCGCCTTTGTGGTTCTGAGCATTTTGCTGATTTACACCGAAATCGCTCGTCGTATGAGCGGCTTTCAGTTCATCGGCGTCAACCGTGCCACCGAACTGGTCAATCGCGACAACGCATTGATTATTGACGTCAGCTCGACTGCAGATTTCGAGAAAGCACATATCCCCGGCTCCGAATCGGTACCGGTGGCCCAGCTTGATCCGAACAGCCACAAACTTTTAAAAAACCTCAACGACCGGCCGTTGATTCTGGTCTGCCGGGCCGGCAACAGCGCATCTGATGCGGCTAAGAAATTAGTCAAAGCCGGGATCAAAAATGTGTCGGTGCTTGACGGTGGCATTCACAATTGGCGGCAGGCCGACATGCCGGTGAAAAGCGGGCGCAAATAATGTTGAGTCCTTTAGGCATCGCGCTCGTAGTCGGTCTGGCTTTGCTGCTGGTCATCGCGATCCGGCGCAGCGGTAAAAACGAGCTGGAGCAACGCTTGAGTCGCCTGGAGGCAAAGCTTGATCTATTGATGCAAAACGCCGGGGTCAGCTACGACCCCAGCCAATCCGTGTCCGGTGAGGTCATCAGACTGATTCGCGCCGGGCAGACCATCGGGGCCGTGAAAAAGCACCGCGAATTAACCGGCGCAGGCCTGAAAGCAGCCAAAGACACCATTGATGAAGTCCGGCGCTATCTGAATATTCAGGGCGATTAGGTCACAAATTCAGTGCATAATCGCCTGATATCACGGCGATGGCTTGATTTGGCTTGGATCAGCCCCCATGACATACTTTCACTCTTTCCCTTTAGTTCGGAGTTTCCATGGCTGATGAGTCCAACACCAACGGTGCCGCAGGCGCGCAAGAGGGCGACAATCCTCAAGTTCAATTTGTTGTACAAAAGATCTATCTGAAAGACGTTTCATTTGAAGCGCCCAACTCGCCGCACGTGTTCAATGAGCAGGGCCAATCGGATGTAAATCTCAGCCTGAACCAGCGCGTTGCCAAATTGGCCGATGGCGTAGTTGAAGTGGTTCTGGGTCTAACCCTGACCTGCAAACTCGGCGAGACGCCCGTGTATGTAGCCGAAGTTCAGCAGGCTGGTATTTTTGGCTTGACCGGCTTTGATGCAGCTAATGCCGATTTTATGTTGGGCGCGCATTGCCCCAACATGCTGTTCCCGTACGCGCGCCAAACGATTTCTGAATTGATTGGCCAGGGCGGCTTCCCGCCGTTCTTTTTGCAGCCGATGAACTTCGAAGCGCTGTATGCAGAAAGTCTGCGCCGTCGCTCTGAACAAGCTGAGAAGGCTGAATCCGCTCCGGCGGGTCAGGCCTGATCGGCGAAAGGATGGCGCCAGTGGGTGCCCCTGACATACGCATCGCAGTAGCCGGAGCCGGCTCATGGGGCACTGCGCTTGCCGCACTACTCGCCCGCAATGGTCACGCCACCCGCATTTGGGGGCGTGATCCGGCAATGGTCCAGTGCATCAATACGCAACACCGCAACGAACGGTACCTAGGCGACATCGAATTGCCTGAATCGCTGAGCGCATCAACCGATTTGGCGCATGTGCTGGCAGACGCGGATTGGGTTTTGGTTGTCACGCCCAGCCACGCATTTGCTGAGACCATCCGCGACATCAACAAGGTCGGTGGCAACTTTAAAGGCATTGCCTGGGCGACTAAGGGCTTCGAACCGGGCTCGGGTCGCTTTTTGCACGAGGTGGCGCAAGAAGTGCTGGGCACCAAACTTCCTTTGGCGGTCGTCACCGGCCCATCGTTTGCCAAGGAAGTAGCTCAGGGCCTGCCAACTGCACTAACCGTACATTCGGACGACGAAATTTTTGCACGTACCGTTGCCTGCTGTTTGCATGGCACACAGTTCCGCGCCTACACCGGTGATGACCTGATCGGTGCTGAGCTTGGCGGCGCGATGAAAAACGTCTTAGCTGTTGCCACCGGCGTCGCCGATGGCATGGGCTTAGGCCTTAATGCCCGGGCGGGCCTGATCACCCGCGGCCTCAACGAAATGATGCGGCTTAATGCGGCGCTCGGCGGAAAGCCCGAGACAGTAATGGGCTTAGCGGGCGTGGGTGATTTAGTCCTGACCTGCACCGGCGATTTATCCCGCAACCGGCGCCTGGGATTAGCGTTAGGACGCGGCGATTCACTACAGGCTGCGGTCGCCGCAATTGGACAGGTGGTTGAGTCAGTACAAACGGTAGATGAAGTCATGCGTCAAGCCAACGCGCATGGCATTGAACTACCCATCTCAGCTCAAGTGCAGCGCGTGCTGCATGAAGAAATTACGCCCTCGCAAGGATTAATTGAGCTTATGTCGCGCGAACAAAAACCCGAGTATCCGTGCGAAAAAGCCTGCTAGCAGGCCAATGTCCAGACATAGAAAAGCCCGGCATTAACCGGGCTTTTTATTGACCACATGACGCAAAAAAACTTAGAACGATGCGCGCATACCGAGGAAATACGCTTCATCGGTGTCATCAAATTGAACGTCTGCGGTGATACCCCAGGTGTTATTCAGGTGATACACGGCACCAACGGTGCCCGAGAAGTCGCCATTGCAGCCATCACAATCAATGTAGTTGGCTTTAATGGTGCCTTCGAAATTGTTGCTCATAAAGCCGCGAACGCCAACGCTGGCGCGGTAACCGTCAACGTCACCGAAACCTTGAACGTCGGTGTTCATATAGGTGGCTTCTGCCAACAGGTCAGCTTTGTCGCTGATCGAGTGGTGGTAGCCCAAACCGATTTCGCCAACTTCAACGTCGACGCTACCGATATCGGTTTCCACGAAGCTATAGCTGCCGATACCGTACAGACCGGCGGTACCGAAATCGAAAGAACCACGAACTGCAACGCCATCAGCATCACCGCTGACATTAGCGTAGCCGCCTTCGATATAGGTGTAGTTCGGTTTTGCTTGTTCTGCCATTGTGACGGCAGACATTGCGCTCAGCGCCAGTGCAATCAGGGTGCGTTTCATTTTTATATCCTTGTGTTGTTAGATGTGTTCCATACATGGGGAACGCTCGCATATTCTGCAAACTGCAAAATCCTGACAAGTGCTTTTCGCTGAGTCGTTTAACTATGGTTTACTTGGTGAACCGCGCATTCAGCATCGAAAACTTCCGCCACTTGCTATTGGCAAAAATTTAGTTGTCGCCACGCTTCGTACAAAGTAACCGCCACCGAATTTGAGAGGTTCAAGCTGCGATTCCCCGGCCGCATCGGCAAGGAAATGTGCTGCTCGACAGGCAGAGAATCCAACACACTTTGCGGCAGGCCCTTGGTCTCCTGTCCGAACATCAGCGCATCGCCCTTTCGGAACTGGATATGGTCGTAGCGGTTGCTGCTTCCGGTTTCAACGGCGAACACCCGGCTATCGCCTAATCGGGCGAAGCAGGCCTGCAGGTCTGCGTGTACTTTGACTTCGGCAAATTCATGATAGTCCAATCCTGCCCGGCGCATTTTTGCGTTATCTAAGGCAAACGCCATCGGCTCGATCAGATGCAACTGGGCACCGGTGTTGGCGCACAAGCGAATGATGTTGCCGGTATTCGGTGGAATTTCGGGGCAGTAAAGAATGACGTGCAGCATCGGCACATTATGGTGCTTTGTCCGATAAAAATCCTAACTACCTATGGCACACGATTGCAGATCGGTCGACTGCCACCGAACCATGTCCTGCGCAGACACCTGTTCGCGCCGCTCAACAAAATCGATTCTGACCCTGGCCTGCTCATCACCGCGATCAGTCATTAAGTTGCTGAGCCCTTCAAAGCGCAGCAATCGCTGATCTTCGACCGAATAGGCGACGCGTAGTTTCGGCAACAAGAACGCAAACCAATAGTCGGCGCTGACGCTGAGCTCTAATGCCGGCTCACCATTGATGGTGGGCGATCCGCGTCGCTGAACTTTTAAGGAGACCGTGCCCTGCCGTGCGGGCACCATAAAATCGAAGCTCTTGGTCTGACCCTGGCTCAACGCCGCCCAATGTTGCCGGATCCACTCATCAAAACCGGCATCAGCAACCAGCGACTGACCCACCGGAGTGCGGTGGGTTTGTTCGAGTGCGGCGTTTTGCTTAAACCACAACTCCGGCGCCGCGCGGTAACGCAATCCCTCGGAGTAACGATGGCGATAATCTTCCAGAATAAAGCCCGGCGCGACCGATGAGGGCCGGTAATCGACCCGTTTGCGCGCAAAGCTGGTGCCGTTTGCACATTGATAAACAACCAGGCGCTCCAGCAAACGGTCCTGTTCACGGCTAAGCCAATGCAATTCTTCATAGAGCAGCTTGCCGGAGCGCAAGTCCCGGGCCTGGGCCCGCTCAAACACGTATTCCTGAGCCGTTGCGGGTTGGGCGGCGGCGGCCAAACCGACAATTAACGAGCCAATCATGAGCATTGCCTGCAAAACAAATGTGCGGTAACTATGCCCTTTGACACGGTGAACTTAGCGTCAAGGCAGGTTAGGATTTACGGCTACCTGACAACTCAAGGACTTTTGGATGGGCACTGCGATGCAAAAAACCAAAGCGCTGACATTGGCGCTGGGCGTGGCGTTAACCGCCACTATGGGCTTAATGGCACCGGCGGAATTGGTGGCGAAACAGGCCAGCCAGAAAGAAAATGTATATGTGCCGTTTGAGCAATTTACTTTGCCTAACGGTCTGCGGGTCATTGTGCACACCGATCGTAAAGCCCCGGTTGTCGCGGTAAACATCTGGTATCACGTCGGCTCCAAAGACGAAGAACCGGGTCGTACCGGCTTTGCCCATCTATTTGAACACCTGATGTTCCAGGGCTCGGAAAATCACGATGGCGAATTTTTCGACCCGTTTGAGCAAGTCGGCGCCACCAATATGAACGGCACGACCGACAACGACCGTACCAACTATTTCCAAAATGTTCCGACCACCGCACTGGATATGGCGTTATGGATGGAATCCGATCGCATGGGCCATTTGCTCGGTGCGGTGACTCAAGAAGCACTCGATGAACAGCGCGGTGTGGTGCAAAACGAAAAGCGCCAAGGTGAAAACCAGCCGTATGGCCGGGTGTGGAACACGCTCGCCGAACAAAGCTACCCGAAAGGTCACCCTTACTCCTGGAGCGTCATCGGCTCAATGGCCGATTTGAATGCGGCCAAGCTCGAAGATGTGCAGCGTTGGTTTAAAACCTGGTACGGCCCGAACAACGCGGTACTGGTATTGGCTGGTGATATCGACCTGGCCACTGCGAAAAAGAAGGTTGCAAAATATTTTGCGCATATTCCAGCCGGTCCGGACATGGCGCAACCAGCGGAAAATATCGCTAAGCGCGACGAAAGCAAACGCGTTGAAATGACCGACCGCGTGCCGCAGGCGCGCGTGGTGATGGCCTGGAATACGCCGCAAAGCGGAAGCCCGGAAGTGGTCGATTTGTCGGTTCTCGCACAAATTCTGGCCGGCAGTCGCAGCTCACGGTTGGATAAGCGCCTGGTCTACAAAGACAAACTCGTCGATAGCGTCAGCGCCTATAGTTTTGGTCAGCAGCTCAGTGGTCTGTTTATGATTCAGGCCAACGTCAAAGCCGGAGCCGATGTTGCGCAAGTTGAAAAAGCCATCCACGAAGAGCTCAACAGCTTGCTCAAGGACGGGCCGAGCGCTGATGAACTGGTTCGTGCGCGCACCGTATTTAAAGCCGGTTTCGTTCGCTCCATCGAGCGCATCGGCGGTTTTGGCGGCAAAGCCGACGCACTGGCCGAATGCGCTGTGTTCACCGGTGACCCGGGCTGCTACCGCAAGGACTTGGCACGTCTGGAAGCATTAGGGACGGCGCAAGTTTTAGCGACTGCACAAAAATGGTTGCGCAGCGGTGATTTGACCTTGGTGGTTAATCCGGGTGATAAGCCGGGCGATGTCGTTGACGTGTCCACCGCGCAAGAGGGCTATGTTTCGCCAGAGTTGCCGGCGGTAGCTAAGAAATACAAAACCAGCAAGAGCACCGTGGATCGCTCAAAAGGCGTACCGCAGACAACCGAATTTCCGCAACTGAGCTTCCCGAAACTCCAGCGCACGACCTTGAGCAATGGCCTCAGCGTGATTGTCGCTGAGCGTAAAGGCATTCCGGTTGTGCAAATGAGCATGGAAATTGGCAGCGGCTATACCGCTGATCAGGGCCGCAAACTGGGCACCGCCAGCTTCACCATGAGCATGCTTGATGAAGGCACCAAGAGTTACGATTCGATCGCGTTCAGCGAGCGAGCCGCATCGTTGGGTGCGAATATCGGTGCGGGCGCGTCGCTGGATGGCGGCAATGTGTATTTGTCGGCGCTGAGTGAACAACTGGCGCCGTCGATGGATTTGTTCGCCGAAGTGGTGCTGGCGCCGAGCTTCGCCGACGCCGACATTGAACGCGTTCGCGCGCAGTGGATCGCCGGCATCAAACAAGAGAAGGCTCGCCCGAATAGTTTGGCGCAGCGCTTACTGCCACCGTTGATGTACGGCAAGGATCATCCGTACGCGATTCCGTTTAGCGGTACCGGCACAGAAGCATCGATCATGAGCTTAAGCCGTGAAGATCTGGTCGCTTTCCACCGCGATCATCTGCGTCCGGATAACGCCACGCTGATTGTTGTCGGTGATACGTCGCTGGAAAAAATCCTGCCGGAAATCGAAAAGCGTTTCGGCCAATGGCAGAAACCCGATGCGGCGCTGGCTGCACCGGTTATTGCGCACAGCGATGTGCAAAAAGAGCCGCGCGTATTTCTGGTTGATCAACCCGGCGCGATCCAGGCAACCATTCTGGCCGGCCAATTAGTGCCTTCGACCATGGACGAGCGTGCACTGGAATTTGAAATCGCCAACTCGGTACTCGGCGGTGAATTCAGCTCGCGTCTAAACATGAACCTGCGCGAAGACAAGAGCTGGGCCTATGGCGCATACAGCTTTGTGCAAAGCGCCAAGGGTCAACGCCCGTGGATTGCATTCGCCCCGGTTCAAATTGATAAGACCGCCGATTCGATCAAAGAGCTGCATCGCGAAATCACCGAGTTTGCAACCGGAGTAAATCCGGCAACGGACGCCGAAGTCGCCAAGATTCAGGCGACCGAGGTGCGCGGCCTACCCGGCTCGTATGAAACCGCTAACGCCGTACTCGGCGCAATCGGTGGCATCGTGCGTTACCAGCGCTCCGATGACTACGTAATTGAGCGCCAGCAGCGCATTGAAGCGCTAACCGCTGATCAGGTTCGCGCCAACAGCAACACCATCAACCCGCAGGCCCTGACCTGGGTTGTGGTGGGTGATTTGAGCAAAATCGAGGAGCCGGTACGGGCATTGAATCTGGGCAAAATCCAGATCATTGACGCTGACGGCAACCCGGCAGAACCGGCTGCGGCGAAAAAATAATCCGTCGCTCACTTGGGGTTCAGTGCAGATGGGGTGAAAATACCCATCTGCATTTTTTTTGGGAATGAATATGCGCCTGTTAATCAGTTTTTGCATCGTATTGCTTTTAAGCGCTTGCACCTGGGTCAAAATGGCTCCGGGCGGTGAATCGATCCAAGTAGCGCCGATCGGTGCGAACATGAGTGACTGTGAACGCCGCGGCGAAGTGCTGGTTTCGGTGCATAACCGGATCGGCCCGATGGAACGTAATGAGCTGCGCGTCAAAGACGAATTAGAAGTCCTTGCGCGCAATGAAGCGCCGAGCTTGGGCGCGGATACGGTTCAAGCGCTGGCCCCGCCGAATAATGGTGAACAGCGTTTTGTAGGCTTCAAATGCGGTACTAAGCGCTACCAAAGCCAGTCGCAACAGCCTGGCAAGTCAGAACGCCGCGAACCAACCCCGGCTGAAACACTGCCGCTGACCGACGATTAAAGCCCCCGGCACTGGCGGGCGGGCGCTGGCAGACATACAATTGTCGGTCGCCCTTCTGTCGGGAATACCGAATGCTGTTCAAAAACGTATCCATTGCGGGTCTGGCTCATATTGATGCCCCGTTGAGCTTGAGCTCAGCTGACATCAACGACCGCCTGCGCCCCACGCTTGATCGCTTGAACATACGTGCAGACGTGTTCGGCGACATCGCCGGCATTCATTCGCGTCGTCTATGGGACGGTGATATCGAAACTTCCGATTGCGCCACTATGGTCGCGCGCAAAGCATTGGAAGACGCCGGTATCGAAGCGCACCAGGTGGGTGTGTTGATCAATACCTCGGTCAGCCGCGATTATCTGGAACCCTCGATTGCCAGTATCGTCTCGGGCAACTTGGGTGTCTCCGACACCTGTCAGAACTTCGACGTCGCCAATGCCTGTCTGGCCTTCATCAATGGCATGGATATCGCGGGCCGGATGATTGAGCGCGGCGAAATTGATTACGCGCTGATCGTCGATGGTGAGAACAGCAACGTGGTTTATCAAAAGACCATTGAACGCCTTAATCGCCCGGACATTACCGAAGCCGAATTCCGCAATGAATTTGCATCACTAACCCTGGGCTCCGGCGCCGCTGCGATGGTGCTCACACACAAGAGCATCCGCCCTGACGCGCCGACTTATCGCGGCGGTGTGACCCGTGCAGCCACCCGGTTCCACGGCCTGTGCCGCGGCAATCTGGACCGTATGGTCACCGATACGCGGATGATGTTGATCGAAGGCATCAAGTTGGCGCAGCTGACCTTTGCTGCCGCCAAGGAAGCACTGGGCTGGGCCGTTGAGGAAATGGATGAGTTTGTGATCCACCAGATCTCGCGCGCTCACACCGAAGCATTTCTAAAAACCTTCGGAATTGACCAAAAGAAAGTACTGACAATATTTCACGAACACGGCAACATCGGTCCGGCCTCAGTGCCCATCGTTTTGTCTAAGCTGCGCGATCTGGGTCGGCTGAAAAAAGGCAAGCGCGTTGCGCTGCTGGGCATCGGCTCGGGCTTGAACTGCTCCATTGCTGAGGTTGTCTGGTAACTTACCAGCGCGACCCGAATTAAAGGGCCGGTCACTCCGGCCTTTTGTTTATCAGGACCTTGTATGAGTGTTGATTTGACCAAGCTGCCGGATTACCCGTTCACTCCGAAGCGCTTTAACACCGGCAATAATATTTGCATGAGCTATCTGGACGAAGGTCCGCGCGATGGCGAAGTGCTGTTGATGCTGCACGGCAATCCCTCGTGGAGTTATTACTGGCGCCATTTGGTGCTCGGCCTGCGTGATCGCTACCGCTGCATCGTGCCGGATCATGTCGGCATGGGCCTGTCGGATAAGCCCGGCGATAAGCAGTACCGTTACACGCTGCAGTCTCGCGTCGATGATTTGGATGCGATGCTCAAACAGATTCTGCCGAACCAAAAAGTCACTCTGGTGGTGCACGACTGGGGCGGCATGATTGGTTTTGGCTGGGCACTGGCCAACTTCCACCGGGTATCGCGATTGGTGATCTTGAATACCGCCGCATTCCCGCTGCCCAAAGCCAAAAAATTGCCGTGGCAGCTCAAGCTTGGCCGCAATATGAAAATTGGCGCATTTATCATCCGCGCGTTCAACGCGTTTTCCGCCGGCGCGGCCTGGTTCGGCACCGAACGCAGCCTGAGCTGGCCGGTCAAACGTGCGTTCACCGCACCGTACAACAGCTGGAAGAATCGCATCGCCACTTTGCGCTTTATTCAGGACATCCCTCTGACTGAGAAGGACCCGGCTTGGGATTTGGTCAAGCGCTCAGGTGATGTCTTGCACACCTTCGCTGATCGTCCCGCATTTATTGGTTGGGGCTTGCGCGACTTTGTGTTTGATAAGCATTTTCTTGAGCAATTCTGTCGCGCGCTGCCAAATGTCGAAGTCAGCGCATTTGAAGATGCCGGGCACTACGTGCTTGAAGACAAACCCGAAGTTCTGGTCCCGGCAATTAAGGAATTCCTTGATCGTCATCCACTGCACCACGTAGCCTGAGGCACGGTCAAAACAACGAGCGGAACTGTGAGATGAGCAACTCTGTGTGCAATATCGCCAGCGCGCTTCCTGAGATGACCGCGCGCAATCCGCAGCAAATCGCCATGCACTGCCCCGGCACCCGCAACAACGCTGGCATGGCCAATTATGATTTAACCCTCAGCTATGCCGAACTTGACCAGCGCTCAGCGGCCATCGCTGCTGGCCTGAAGTCCATCGGTATCGTGCGCGGTATCCGCACGGTGGTGATGGTGCCGCCGGGCCCGGAATTTTTCCTGCTGATGTATGCACTGTTTCGCGTCGGCGCGATACCGGTGATGATTGACCCGGGCATCAACAAACGCGCCTTGCGTCAATGCTTAGACGAGGCCGAGCCGGAAGCATTTATTGGTATTACCCTGGCGCAAATCGCACGGGTCGTTTTGCGTTGGGCTCCGCGCAGCATCCGCATCATCGTCAACGTCGGTGGCCGCTGGCCGTTCGGCGGCCATTCGCTGAGCGCGGTTGAAGCGCTTGGCGCTGCGGATTCAAACCGCGATCAAATTGCGGACACCCAGGCCGATGACGTTGCGGCGATCTTGTTTACATCCGGATCGACCGGCGTGCCCAAAGGCGTGGTCTATCGACATCGCCATTTTGTGGCGCAAATTGATCTACTGCGCGAGGCGATGAATATCCAGTCCGGTGGTGTGGACTTACCGACCTTCCCACCGTTTGCTTTGTTCGATCCGGCATTAGGCTTGACCTCGGTGATTCCGGACATGGACCCGACCAGTCCCGCAAAGGCCGATCCAACAAAACTGCATCACGCCATCGAAAAATTTTCGGTGACCCAGTTATTTGGTTCACCGGCACTCATCCGGGTACTTGCGGCGCACGGCAAACCACTCAAAGGCGTCAAGCGTATCGCCTCAGCCGGAGCACCGGTACCGGCTGACGTGGTTGGGCAAATGCGCGAACTGATGGACTCCGATGCGCAGCTATGGACCCCATACGGCGCCACCGAATGTCTACCGATTGCGATCATTGAGTCGCGCGAACTCGAAAGCACACGCATCCAAAGCGAATCCGGTGAAGGCACTTGCGTGGGAAAACCGCTGCCGCGTAATCAGGTGCGCATCATCGCAATTGACGATGAGCCGATTGCGGATTGGCATTCAACCAAGGTGTTAGGCATTGGCGAAATCGGTGAAATTACCGTGGCCGGACCCAGCACAACCGATAGTTATTTTAATCGCGAGCAAGCTACACGCCTGGCGAAAATAAATGAGCGCATGGCCGATGGTCGTGAGCGCGTTGTTCATCGCATGGGTGATTTAGGTTATCTGGATGCGCAAGGGCGCCTGTGGTTTTGTGGTCGAAAAACCCAACGTGTGCGCACCGCGCAGCAGATGCTGGCCACCGAGCGAGTTGAGCCGGTTTTTAATGCGCATCCGGATGTATTTCGAACCGCGCTGGTTGGACTGGGCCCCATCGATGCGCAGATGCCGGTTGTCTGTGTTGAGCTAAATCCTCAAGCCGATCGCAGACAATGGTCGCGCATTGAGTGGGAACTCAAACAACTGGCGCGTAAGTTTGACCACACGCGATCAATCATGACGTTTTTGCTTCACCGTAAGTTTCCGGTGGATATTCGCCACAATGCGAAAATCGGTCGCGAAAGCTTGGCGCTATGGGCGGCGAAGAAACTGGGGTTCACATCATGAAAATTCTAGTCACCGGCGGTGGCGGGTTTTTAGGTTACGGGCTGAGCGCCGCATTGCATGCGCGCGGCTACGAAGTGATCAGCCTGCAACGCAGCCATTCGACGCAACTCGACGCGCTGGGTATCCGCCAGATTCGCGGTGACATCGCCGATGCGGCGACGGTAATGATGGCCTGCGAAGGCGTCGAGGCGATTTTTCACAACGCAGCCAAGGCCGGGCACTGGGGTAGTTATGAAAGCTACTACCAGCCCAATGTAGTGGGCACCAATAATATTCTGGCGGCCTGCCGTGCACAGCAGATAAGAAAGCTGGTCTACACTTCAAGCCCCAGCGTGACGCATAACGCACGCGTGCCCTGTGCCGGCAAGAACGAAGAAGACATGCCGTATCCGGCTAAGTTCAAAGCACATTATCCGGCAACTAAAATGATCGCCGAAAAATCGGTGATCGCTGCCAATGGTGCCGAGTTGGCCACGGTGAGTCTGCGCCCGCGATTGATCTGGGGGCCGGGCGATAACAATTTATTGCCGCGTCTGGTGGAGCGTGCGCAAGCCGGTCGGCTGCGCTTGATCGCCGGCGGGCACAACCAGCTGGACACCACGTATATCGACAATGCGGTGAACGCGCATTTGCTGGCATTCGATGCGCTTTCAATCAACGCCGACTGCGCCGGTAAGGCCTATTTCATTTCTAATGGCGAACCCAAATCGGTGGCGGAAGTGGTGAACTCCTTACTCGGGGCCGCCGGCGAGCCGCCAGTGACGCAAACCCTGCCCCTGCCCCTGGCCTACGGTATTGGCGCGTTGTGCGAAGTGCTCTGGCCGGTGCTGCGTCTCACGGGCGAACCGCCGCTGACGCGATTTGCCGCCGAGCAACTCAGCACCACCCACTGGTACGACATCAGTGCGGCGAAGCGTGATTTTGGCTACCGACCGCAGGTCAGCTTTGCTGAGGGCATCCAAAAACTCAGCCAATGGTGGGCAAGCGTAAAGCACAGTCGGTAAACTAGACCGATGAACAGCCGCCCTGCCAACTCGCCATTTGCCTGGAAACCGATCGCCGGGCAGTTACTTGAGCGTGTAATCAATCGCGTGGTCGCGCTGGATCCAAAGACTCAGACGCAAATCAAGAAGCTTCAAGGTCGGCGCATTAGCCTGCATTTAGAGAACCCGCCGCTGGGTTTAGAGCTACGGGTTGAAGACGACGCATTGCGCGTCGGCCCGACCAGCGAAGACGAGCCAGATTTAGGCATCAAAAGTAATTTGGCCGGCCTGCTTGGCCAGTTGCCGTTTTTCCGGCGCGATGGCGCGGTACCGGTTGGCAAAATGCGTATGAATGGCGATGTCGAACTGGCGCGTCAGTTACAGAAGATCGCCAGCGATTTTGCGCCGCAGGTTCAAGATATTTTTGTTGAGTACTTTGGCGAACTTGCCGGGCCGCAAATGGCCAAGGCATTTACTGCCGGCCTGCAATTTATCAAAGGCGCATCATCCGAATTCGCCCAGAACGCGGCAGAGTTTGTCACCGAAGAGGCCAAGCTCGTTGTCGGCAAGGCCGAGCAAGACGCATTTTTCGATGACGTCGATCAGTTGCGCGAACGGTTTGACCGCCTCGCCGCGCGGGTTGAATCGCTAAGCAAGGTCGACGCATGATCGCTTCGATGTTCCGCGCACACCGCGTCCTGCGGGTTTTGGTACAACATGGCCTGGATGATTTGCTCAGCGATACGCCGCTGGCCAAGATGCGCTGGCTGCTGGTGCCATTTTCGCTGGGCCGCATGCACAAAGACCGGCCGCGCGGCGAACGTCTGCGTTTGGCGCTGCAGGCGCTGGGACCGATCTTCGTAAAGTTCGGGCAAATTCTTTCAACCCGGCGCGACTTAATTCCGGCCGACTTCGCTGATGAATTAGCGATTCTGCAAGACCAAGTCGCACCCTTTGATGGCGCACTGGCACGTGCGCGCATTCAGGCCGGTCTGGGCAAACCGATCGCGCAATTGTTCGCTGAGTTTTCCGAAACGCCGCTGGCGTCGGCTTCAGTTGCGCAAGTGCATCCCGCGCGCATCCTCAATGCCGATGGCAGTATCGGCCGCGATGTCGTGGTGAAAGTACTGCGCCCGGGCATTCGCCGACAAATCCGCGCCGATATCGAGTTGCTGCGCAGCCTGGCCGGTGTCGTGGATCGCCACCACCCGGCAGCCGATAAGATTCGCGCGCAGGAACTGGTCGATGAAATCGAAAACACCCTCAAGGCCGAGCTCGACCTGCAACGCGAAGGCGCCA